>CAYQBW010000227.1:0-5385 GCA_964415725.1 uncultured Planctomycetia bacterium | reverse complement strand
GGCCCTGGTGTCCTTCCCCCCGAAGGAAGGCGGGCGCTACGTGCTCCGGGCCTCCGGGGAGGACCGCTTCGGGAATCCTGTTTCCGGAGAGACAGGTTTCTTCGTCTCCGGGGCGAAGGACAAGGTGAAGCTCCGGCTCCTGACGGACCGGGAGAGGTGGCGCGTGGGGGAGAAGGCCGCGGTGCGCGTGGTGAACCGCGCCGGGAAGCACCTGGCCCTTTTCACCACCGAGGCCGAGGACGTGCAGGATTGGTGGGCAAAAATCCTGCCCGAGGGGGAGAGCCGCTTCGAGTTCACCTTCGAGCGCAAGCACGCTCCAAATATCCGCCTTGCGGTATGCATGGCCTCCGGGAACCGTTTCTACCAGGCTTCGCGGGACTTCCTGGTGAACCAGGCCCTGCGCGTGGACGTGGAGCCGGCCGGGGCGGAAGGCGCGCCTGGAGGGGTGATGCCCCTGCGCGTGAAAGTGACCGATCCCTCGGGGAGGCCCGTGGAGGCGGAACTCGCCCTCTCGGTCCTGGACGAGGGGCTCCTGGCGCTCTTCCCGGAGCGCTGGGAAAAGATCCAGGAATTCTTCTACGGCGCCAGGCGGGCCATCCAGGTGCGGACCGCCGCGTCCTGTACCTTCAAGTACCGGGGCAGGACGAAGAAAGTGCCCCAGGAACTCCGCAAGGAGGAGAGGCGGTTGCGTTACAAGGCCGAGGAGGCCCAAAGGGCCCTGGAGTTCGCCAAGGCGTTGAAGGAGGCGGGGCGGGAGATGGCCCTGGCCGCCAAGAGGCCCGCACCTTCGGCGAACGCGCCCGCCTCCCCGGGATTGCTCGGGAGGAGATACCGCGGAAAGTCGGGAAAGAAACAGTTGGCGCTGGAGGATGAGGAAAAGGAACTCTCCGACGCTCCCTTCGACAAGGACGCCTTCAACGATGTCATCGGAAGCGGCGGCGGCGCCGGGGGACACGGAAAATTCGGCGGGCGTTTCGGGGGAAGAAGAGGAGGCGGCGGGCGCGGTCTTTCCTCTCTCCGTTCCGAGTTCCCCCAGACGGCCCTCTGGCTGCCTTCTCTCGAGACCGGCCCCGACGGGACGGGACGGGTGGAGATCCCCCTTCCCGGAAACCTGACGACCTGGAGGGTCCGTGTCCGGGGCATCACCAAGGACACCCTGGTGGGCCAGGGGGAGGCTTCCTTCAGGACGAGGAAACCCCTTCTGGTGGAGGTCCAGCTCCCGGCCCGGGCCGTGGAGGGGGACAGGGTCGAGCCGGTGGCGTCGGTCCGGAATCTCACGGACAAGGCGGTGACGGCCCGCCTGGAGATCCCCTCGGCGGGAATCGTGAAAAAGGTGGAGCTTCCCGCCCGGGGGAGCGCCGAGGTGCCCTTCAAACTGATTGCGAAAAAGGCGGGCGGGCTTACCGTCACGGTCCGGGTCTCCGGGGGAGGATACGAGGATGCCCTCACCAGGAAACTCACGGTCGATCCCCTGGGGACGTGGAGGGTCGCCGCCGCTTCCGGCCTGGAGACGAGGGACAAAAAGGTGACCCTCGCCCTCCCGGAGGGGAAGGAATACACAAGGAGGATCCTGGAGGTGACCATCGGCGGGCGGGTCCGCTCGGATCTTCTCAGGGCCGCCCTGACCCAGGTCCGTCCCTGGAGATGCCTGCCCGCCCGGACCTTTCTGGACCGGGTCTGCCGGGGCCTTGGGGCCCTGGCGGCGCTGGAGCTGGCCGGCAAGGGGACCGTCCCGGAGGATACGATCCAGCGATTGAGGGAGGCTGTGGAGTCGGTCCTGGCGGAGGCGGCCGCCGCCGAGCGGATGGGCTGGTCCTGGAACGGAAAGGGAAGCCCCGACCTGGTGACCACCGTCGAGGCCGTCCGCTTCCTCGCCCGGGCGAAGGCCCTCGGTTTTCCCATCGCCCCGGGACTCCTGGTGCGGGGTCGATCGGTCCTGGAGGGGCTCTTCCCCCGGGCGAAGACCCGGCTCGAACAGGCCCGGATCCTGGAGGCCCTGGCCCTCTCCGGGGAAGCGCCCCTGGTGTGGCTCAACGCCTTCCGGAGGAACAGGCAGAGCCTGGGAGCTTCCGCCCTGGCGCTCCTGGTCTCGGCCTATTGCGAGAGCGGCCGGCCCGAGGGCGGATCGGCCGTGGCCGCCAGGCTCCGGTCCCTGGCGAAGAAGGCCGGCCCGGGCCAGGTGACCTGGGGAGGGGACGTGAAGGATGGGGAGAGGAAAATTTTCCTTCCCGCGGCGGGTTCCCTGGAGACCACGGCCCTGGCGGTGAAGGCCTTGTTGCAGGTGGATCCGGCGGACCGGTTGGCGAGAGAGGGGGCCAGGTGGATCTACGCCCACAGGCTTCTCGGACCCTGGGCGGCCCCCCTGGGCCGGGCGGCGGCCCTGGAGGCCCTGTGCTTCCTCGAAGGAAAAGCCGTCTCCCGGGTTTCCGAGGGAGAGGTCCGGGTCTTCCTGGGAGGGAAACTCCTGGGGCGCATTCCCTTGGGAGCAAAAGAGAGCCGGGTCCTTCGCGTTGAAGGCGGGGCCCTTCCGCCGGGTCCGGCGGCGTTGAGTTTCAAGCTCCTGGGGCGCGGACGTTATTTGTGGCGGGCCGAGTTGAAGGGTCTCACCAAGGGACTCGATTCGGATCTCCGCGAAAAGTACGCCTCCTTCGAGAGGACCGTCCTGGCGGCGCCCATGCTCTACGAGGGAAGGCCCCTTCGGCCCGGGTTCACCGTGGTGGAAGGGCCGGTGAAAACCTTCGAGAACCGGGCGGAGAAGGTGGCCGTGGGAGAGACGGTCCGGGTGAGGCTCAGGATCGCGCCTCCCAAGGGAAGTTCTTTCCGGGGCCACCTGGTGGTGGTGGACGAACTTCCCGGCGGGTGCGCCCTGGTGCCGGGGAGCGTGAAAGGCCCGGTGGAGTTCGTTCGGGAAGGGAAGGGGAGGGTCACCTTCTTCGTGGGAGGCCGCCGCGGCGCTTTCGAGATCTGGTATGACCTGAGCGGATATGTGCCAGGCGCCTACAGGGCCCTCCCGGCGGGGTTCTACCCCGCGGAGGATCCCGGCAGGGTCACCGAGTGCGCCCCGGGCAAGGTGGAAGTCCTCCACAGGGGCGAAAAGACGGGAGAGAAATACCGCATGACCCCGGACGAGCTCTACCAGATTGGACTCATGGAGTTCGAGCGGAGGCGGTTCGAGGGTGCCGCAAAGCACCTGGGGGATTTGATGGAGGGTTGGAGCCTCCGGCCCGGACCCTTGAAGAAGGTGGCCCGGGCGCTCCTGGACCTGGCGGCCCGGGGCGGGGAGGCGAAAAGGGTGGTCCACGCCTTCGAGGTGCTCCGCCAGGCCTGGCCCGGCGTGGAGCTTCCCTTCGACCAGGTGATGCAAGTGGGAAAGGCCTACGTGAAGCTCGGGGAGTTCGAGCGGGCCCGGGAGGTCTTCCTGGCCGTGGCGGAGGGGTCCTTCATGAAGGAGGTCCGGGTGGCGGGCACCCTGGAAGCGCAGGGAGAGGCCCTGGAGGCCGCCCGTTACACCCTTGGCCTCTGCATGGATTACCCGGCCCTTCCCGTGGTGCGCCAGGCCTACCTGGCCATGGGCCAGGAGCTGGCGCGGAAGGCCTCGGCCCTGGGCCCCGGGGAGAGACTGGGCGAGGGAGGGCCCGGGAAGGCGGAACTTCTTGGAAAGGCCCTGGCGGCCCTCAGGGAGTTCCTGGTCCTGCACCCCGAGGACCCCAGAGCGCCGGAGGCCACCTTCGCCATCGCCAGCGACTGGCTCTCCTTGAAGAGGTGGAAGGAGGCCCTCTCCTGGGCCGCGGCCGGGGCGCGGCGTTACGCGAAGACCCGGTGGGCCGACGAACTCCTCTACCTCGAGGGTTACGCCCAGTTCGCCTTGAAGAGATACGAAGAGTCCCTGAAGACCCTGGAGCGGGTTGCGAAGGGGCGTTTTCCCGACGGAAGGGGGAACCTGGTGGAGAGCGACAGCAAGTGGCTGGCCTTGTATCTCATGGGCCAGATCCACCACGCCCTGGGGCACAGGGCCGAGGCGGAGAAATACTACGGGATGGTGAAGGATCGTTTTCCCGACGCGGCGGAAAACCTGTCCTTCCTGGAGAAGAAGGTCTTGAAGGTCCCGGAGGTGACGGTCTTGAAGCCCGGGGCGCCGGGCCAGGTGAGCCTCTCCTGGAGGAACCTGAAAGAATGTGAGATCCGGATCTACCGGGTGGACCTGTTGAGGCTGTATGTCCTGCAGGGCTCGCTTTCCGGGCTCGGCGGGGTGCAGCTCGCGGGGATCCGTCCCTTCAAGGAGGTGAAGGCGAAGCTCGGGGGCGCCGGGTTCCTGGGGGAGGGAAGCCGGAAGGTGGTCCTTCCCCTGGAGAAGCCCGGGGCCTATCTCCTGGTGGCCCAGTCCTCGGACCAGGTGGCCTCGGGGCTGGTGCTCAGGAGCGGACTGGAGCTGAAGGTGAGCGAGGATCCCCGGACGGGAGGGGTTTCGGTCTACGTGATGGAGAAAGGCCGGCCCGTCTCCGGGGCCTACGTGAAGATCGTGGGCGACGGAGACCGGAAGTTCCGTTCCGGCGAGACCGACCTGAGAGGAGTGTATTCCACGGAAGGCGTGCGGGGCCGGGCCACGGTCCTGGTGAAGGCCGGGGAGGAATACGCCTTCCACAGGGGGAAGACGCCGCTTCTGCCCTCCCGGGTTCCTTACCAGCGGGCGGGCCGGCAGGTCCTCCGGGCGCAGGTCCCCCGGGAGATCCTGATGCTTGAGTCCGCGACCCAGGTGAATTCCTTCCTCCAGAGAGAGGCCAGGAAAAAGCTGGACTCGATTTTCCTGAACTCCCAGAAAGGCGTGCGCCTGAAGTAGGGCCCGCCGGGGGAAAGGCCGGACCCGTCCGGCTTTTTTCCAAGTCCGGCCCCTTGTCTTTCCCAACCCTTACAAAAAAACAGGTGACCATTTCCCCAAACACCCCACGAATGTGGCGGCGGGCGGGGGAAGGTGGGACCCGGCCGCTCCGATCTTCCCGGCCTCTCTCACCCGCCATCGGCCTTTTCCGAATCCCAGCCCCTTCTTCCAACCCCTCTTCTTTTTCTTTTTATCGGTCCAGCCGGGGTAGCAAGGAGCGGGCCCGAGCGCGGCCCCGGAACGCCTCCTCTTGAAAAAGGCACGAATTGCGCACCAACCCGGCTGGCCGGGCCGGCTTCGAAAGCCACGAGAGAGGCGCCACGCGCCAAGATGCGGTCCATCGGTTTCAGGCCGTGCCAAGGCCCCCCACACATCGGATCAGTGACGGTTACGACCAAAGTCCTGGACTCTCAAAAACCCCAAAGAAATCGTGGCCTTCCCCCAGTTTGAAATTTTGTGAAGCCCCCGCCGGAACGAGGCCGGATCGGAGATCCGGACTCGTGACGTCG
>CAYQBW010000226.1:0-5409 GCA_964415725.1 uncultured Planctomycetia bacterium | reverse complement strand
TTCCTGGAGGGAGCGCGCTTCATCAGCTTTTCCCGGCCTTTCCTTTCGGAGAAGAAGGCCTTTTTTCACGGGGGGTGTTCTTTCGCCGGGCCGGCCGGGATGCAGGGGCCGACCCAGGGGCTCCTCCCCCCAACTTGACGGGCTTTTTGCCGGGCGGGTGGACCAGGTCGGGCCGGCTCCCCCCGTGAGGGTCGTGGCAGGCGGTGCAGGTCTTCAGGATCCAACCCTTGTCCTGGTGGAGGTCCATGGAGACGAAGAGATCCTTGGTGTGGCACTGGAAACAGAGATCCCGGATTTTTCCCTTCTTCAACAGGTGGGGGTAGGGAGAGCGGTGGGGCATGTGGCAGGTTTCGCACCTTCCCATGGCCACGGGCCCGTGGACATATTTCGTGGAAGGGAGCTGGTGGCACTTGAGGCACAGCTTGTCCAGGGGGAGGACAAGCCTGGGCGTTCCCGTAAGGAAGCTGATCCCGCTCTTCTGCCCCTTGAACCTCCTCGGGAGCCCGGCATGGCACTTGGCGCACTGCTTCTTCACGAAAGGCGGATGAAGGGAAGCCTTTGGGACTTTTCTCCGGGGGCTTTGGGGGCTCCCCGCTTTCCGGACTTGGGAGCCCTGTTGCCCACCTCCCTCCCCTTCCAGTGGAGGGACCCCGTCGAAAAAGAAGGAGAGGACCCGGTGCCGGGTGACAGCGCCGCACCCCAGGGCGAAAGTTCCTGAAAGAAAGGCCAGGAAGAAGAGAACCGAAGAAGAAGGGGTGGATGGCACGACGCGCAAGCTTTCTCCTGGAGGGAAGTCCTGACTTCCGATTCCCATATCTTGCCGGAAGTAAGGGGCCGGGTGAAGAGGGAGGAAGAAGAAAGGAAACAATCCGGAGCAAATAGTCAGAATAAAGCCGTAGGTTCCTTTTGCGACCTTCTTCATCGGGGCCATGGCATGGGTGTGAGGGGATTTCTTTCCATGAAGAGTTCTTCCCTTTCCGAAACAAAGGGTTGTGTCCAGGAAAGAGAAGGTCCTCCATGGAACGGAAACTGTACTTAGCCCTGATCCTTCCCCTCCTCGCGGGAGCGGGGAGTTCGGGATCTGTTGGGGGGAAGAGGACAGGTATGAGGCTTCCTTACGGGGAATCTCCCTCTTCCCAAGCGTGCCGGGAGTGTCACACCTTTCCCCGGGGGACCAGCCATCCCTTGGGGGGAAAACCCTGGTTCAAGACGGACCTTCCCTTGGAAAAGGGCGGTCTTGGGTGCCTCACTTGCCACGACGAACGGACCCTCTCGCCCCTTCATGCAGGGCGGAAGGGGAAATCCTACCTCAGGAAAGAGAGATCCCGGCTCTGCAGGACCTGCCACCAGCCCGGACCGGGGGCCCGGGGAAGGTTCGTCCACGGCCTTTCCGGGGGGAGGGCCCATATGCTGCGGCGGAGCGGGACGAGGCCGGCCCTCTCGGGGACGAGGGTGATGGACGAGGAGAGCCGTAATTGCCTGGGTTGCCACGACGGAACCCTGACCCGGGGCGGATCCATGGGAAAAGGGGGGGCCACCGCCTGGGAGAGGCTCAAAGGGAACCACCCCGTGGGCGTCGCCTACGGGGGGGGCTCCCGGGGTTTGAGCCGGCGGAATGCATTCCGGCCCGCCGAGTCCCTCCCCAGGGAGATCGATCTTCCGGGGGGACGGGTGGGTTGCGCGAGCTGCCACGGCTTCTACAATCGAAACCCTCACCTTCTGGTGATCCCCAACAGGGGAAGCAGGCTTTGTCTTGCTTGTCACGTCAAGTAAACAGCGGCCAGGTTATCCCGGATGAACCATGCGGGAATTTCATGAATCATCCGGCTTGGAAAGGCGACCCATGGGCAGGTCTTTTCCGGTTCTCCTTCTTCTTTTTCTCTTGGGCTTCGTTCCCTTTTCTCCGGCCCAGTCCCCTCCGACGCCCCATCCGGAGAAAAACCATGTGGTGGCCCGGGTCGGGGAAGTGAAAATTACGGGCCTTGACCTCCTGAGGAAGATCAACAACTTGATCCCCCTTACTTTCTTCCACCGCCGGGTGCCCGAAGACAAAATGAAACAATTCAGGGCCCGGGCCTTGAAGGAATTGATCGAGGATACCCTGGTCTGGCTGGACGCGAAGGACAGGAAGATTTCCGTTACGGAAAAGGAGATCCGGGACCGCTTCGAGAAGGCCCTGGCCGGGGGAGGGGAGCGTTACAAGTTCATGACCGGGGAACAAAAGGCCCGGATGTTCGAGGAACTGCGCCCCTTGATCGTCCGGAGGATCCTCATCGAAAAGAACGAGGCCCGTTTCGAAAAGAGCCTCCCCAAGGTGGACCCCGGTGAGTTGAAACGCCTCTTCGAGGCCAAGAAGAAGAAGCCCCTGGCCCCCGAGGAGGCCCACTTCCTCCACCTCTTCATCCGGGTCCTTCCCACGGCCACGAAGGAGGAGATCGAGGCGGCCCGGAACAAGATCGGCGCCGCGGAGTTGCTCATCAAGGAGGGAATGCCCTTCCGGGAAGCGGCCAGAAAGTATTCCCAGGATGAATTCGCCTCCAAGGGCGGCGACATGGGGACGGTCTCCCGGGCGTTCTTCCGCTCCCGGAAGCTGGCGGACGTGGCCTTCTCCTTGAAGGAAGGGGAGATGTCTCCTGTCGTTCGGACCATCTACGGCTTTCATCTCATCTACTGCGTGAAGAAGGCCCCTCCGAGGGAACTGCGTTTCCAGGAAGTGAAGGACCTCCTTCTCAAGGAGCACCAGGACGAGATCCGGAAGAAGGCCCGCCGGGCCTGGCTGGAGGAGATCCGGAAACGCCATCCCGTGGAGATCCTGGAAGCCGACTTTTTCGCCCCCAAGGGGCCGCCCGCATCCCGTCCCGCGGGGGCGGGCAAATCGAAGAAATGAATGGAACGGGGCCTCAGGACCCGCTTTCCATGGGTTTCTTCTCCCCCTGCCGGGAGCGTTTCCGGATTTCCAGAAAGGCCCAGCCCACCACGAGGAGTTCCAGGCCCACGAAAAGGCTCACGTAGAGGAGGCCCCCCTCGGCGGCCCCGTATGAGTGGAGCCCCGTCCCAAGGACGAAGTTTACGCCGTAGTAGGTCATGAGCACGCCCAGGAACCCCAGGATGGAGAAAAGAGCCAGGCCGAAGTCCTTTAGCCAGCCGGCGAAGCGGGCGTGAACCAGGAGGAGGTAGATGAAGAAGGTGATGAGAGACCAGGTCTCCTTGGGGTCCCATCCCCAGTAGCGCCCCCAGCTCTGGTTGGCCCATATCGCCCCGGTGACGATTCCGGCGGCCAGGAAGAGGAGCCCAACCTGGGTTGTCTTGAAAATGAGCCTGGAAAAAGAGGCGGAGAGGTCGGTCCGCCCCGGTTTGAAGACCATGACTCCCAGGACCACGTGGCCCAGCCCCATGGCCAGGGCGAAGGCGGAATAGGAGATCATCACGGTGATCACGTGGAGGGAGAGCCAATAGGTGTGGGCCAGGACCGGGAGGAGAGGGTTGATGGAGGAATCGAGGGGAAGGTTCTGGGCGAAGACCAGGGAAAGAAGCCCCAGGACGGATGCGGCGGCGGGAAAGACTCTCTTCCGGTAGAGAAAGCCCATCACGAGCCCCAGGGCCAGGACGGCCCATCCCATGAAGACCAGGGATTCATACATGTTGGCCAGGGGGGCCCTTCCCCCGATGATCCAACGGAGGGCGATCCCGGAAGAATGGAAGAGAAAGCCTCCCGAGAGGAGGATGTTTCCCGCGATTCCGCCCATTCCCGGGCGGAAATAGGCCAGGAGGGTGAAGGCCAGGAATGCCAGGAGGTAGAGGATCCAGGCCCAGAAAAAGGGGGAGAGCCGGTTGTAGAGGAGTTCCAGGTTCAGTTTCCATTCAGCAGGGTAGGCCTGGGGGCCGAGGGCCTTCAGGTCCCTGGAAAGAACGCCGGCGGCGGCCCGGAAGGCCGCCCCGTCTCCCGAGGCCCAGGCGGAGGCGAGGGCCTTGTATTCCCGGTAGACTTTCTTCAGGGCCCCGTCGGCGGCGTCCCGGATCTCCACAGGCGCCGCCCACCGGGTGTTTCCATGGAGTGGAGGGATGATGCGCAGTCCCTTTCCTTCCGCGTCCAGGCTCTTCACGAGGCGAAGCTTGTCGTAGACTTCGAGTGCGTCGTCCTCCAGGCGGGAATGGTTTTGCTTCCCGGCATGGCGGGAAAGGCCCCGGTCTACGATCTTCCGGAATTTTTGATTCCTGATAAGAGTGTTGAAAGAGTAACGCTTTTTCGAAGGGTCCAGGCCGGCGGCCGCCTTGAGTTTCCTGCTGTCCACCCGGATCCACGGTCTGGCGCGGAACCATTTTCCCGAGAAGTGGAAACCCCAGAGGATCCTGAGGGGGCTCATTCCTTCCATGGATTTCCGCCCCGAAAGGGCCAGGATTGTGTCCCTGGCGAAGGTGTCCAGGGGCTTCAAGCGTCCCCCCTGGAGCACGGCCCAGCCGGCGGTGACCTCCACGGGGATCTCCTCCCCGGGAGGAGTTCCGCCGCCGCCCTTCGCCTGGGAGGGAAGAGGGGCCGTGGAAAGAAGTATCCCGGTGAATACGGCAAGGGGAGAGAAGAGGGATGCGTGCTTTTTCATGGTTCCTCTTGGTGGGCGGAGTTTTTCCCGGAAGGGCGTTTTCGGGGAACCAGGTACCATCCGACGCCCAGAAGGAGGAGGATGAAGGCTGCGTAGACCACGGGCGCTCCCGGGTCCCTGGAAACGGTGAGGATCGTCACGTCGGGACCCTTCATGCCCCCCAGGCGGTAGCTGGACTGGAAGAACTTGTAGCCCCGGAAGGAAAGAGGGCGGTTCATGGAGATCGTCCGTTCCAGGGGTTTCCCTCCTCCTTCTCCGGGGAGGATCCGCACGAGGCTCTGGTAGTCGGCGGGCCGGTTCGTCCCGGGGTAGGTCCGGAGCCGGAAGTCCAGGAGTTCCACCTGGAAGGGAAGGCGCAGGAACCTCCTCCCGAAGGCCAGGGAGAGGTCCCGGGGCCCGAGGGAGAGGGTCTTGCTCTCTCCCGGAGCCAGGCGGACTTCACCGGAGGCTCCCCGGTAGGAGGCCCCAAGGACGATCCAGGGGCTTCCCTTTTCTCCGGGGCGGGCGGGACGGATTTCCGTCCGGGCCCTGGCGTGTTTTAAGAACCGTTGGACCGTGAACTCCATGCCCAGGTTTCCCAGGACGATTCTCTTGCCCGGCGGGCAGGGATAGGCCTCTCCTCTCCCGATGGAGGCGGAGATCTGGACGAAGAGTTCGTTTTTCGGGCCCACCAGGATGGTCACCAGGGGAACGGAGCCGGCCCCTGAGGCCTGGAGGAGGACCTTTTCCACAAGGCCTTTCCCCCGGCGGCCCCGGACCACGCTGAACTCGGGAAAGAGGCTGAAGACGGTGTGGGTCTCGAGGTTGTTTC
>CAYQBW010000225.1:0-5413 GCA_964415725.1 uncultured Planctomycetia bacterium | reverse complement strand
GCATTTTTCGCAGGAGGCTTCGGCCGATTTGAACTTGAGGAGGTTCCTGGTCTTTCCTCCATGGGGATCGTGACAACTGAGGCAGGTCTCAGAGAAAGGTTTGTGAATGCTTCCGTGGACGGCGGGGGTCGGGGTGGATTTCTTGCCGGCTTCCTTTCCGGGCCTCTTGCCGGCCTTTTTCTTTTCCACCTTCAGCGAAAGCCCGGGAGGCAGGGGCATTTCGTGGCACTGGAGACACATGGCCGGCTTTCCCTGGTCCACCAGGGTGAAGGTGTGCAATGCGACGTCCTTGAACTTGTGGCACCTCTGGCAGGCGTTCTGGACGAGGGGGCCGTGTACAACGGGTTGGGAGGCCACATCTTGGTGGCATTCCGAGGTGAGGCAGGTTCCCTTGACATGGGCCTGGCGGAGAGGGAGGGGCTTCTTCTCCGGCTTTTTGGGGGGTTGCTGGGAGATGGCGGCGGAAAGGAAGAAAACGGACGCCAGGGAAACAAAAAATACGCGCTTCATTTCAAACCCCCGTTGCTGAAGATGCTTTGGAATTCGCCCACGAAGATCAAGACCAGGAAGAGCAGGCCTACCATGAAGGCGCTGATCCCGAGGATACGGACGAGAAGGAACCTCTTGCCCCACCGGAACTCGACCTTTCTCTTTTCAAGTTCACCTTTCACCAGGAGCCTCTCGTATTCCAAGGGATGTTCTTCCATGAATTCCTCCTCGGTCATGCAGCCCGTGAAGATGACCGGGTCCAGGGGAAACTTGGAAGGCCTGAGGTGGACGTTGAAGAAGTGGACCAGGAAGATGATGGAGGCCGCCAGGAGAGCCTCGATGGAGTGGACCACCAGGGCCACGTTGAAGATCCAGCCCGGCAGGAAGCGTGAGAAGAACTCGGGGAACCAGAGGAAGAGGCCGGAGAGCCCGATCACCGTGACTCCCCAGAATTCCCCCCAGTAGTCGAACTTGTCCCAGTAGGTCCACCTGTCGAATTTCGGCCGGGGCCCCAGGAAGAGGAACCATCTGAAATGGCCCGCCATGTCCTTCAGGTCCTTGAGGGAAAAGGCCATGGAGTCGGGGCCGAAGAAGAAACCGCCGATTCTTTTCAGGCCCGCCTTCCAGAAGGAACGGCCCAGGTATCCAAGGTGCATGAGGACGTAGACCAGGGTGAGGACGGCGCAAAAGCGATGGATGGTCCGGGCCACGCCGGGCCCCCCGAAAAAATGCATGACCGAGGAGGCCCAGGTCGATTGGGCGAATTTCAAGGGCATTCCCGTGGCGGTGAGCCCGAGGAAGCTCACGATGATGACCGCGTGGGTGAGCCTGTGATAGAGAGGATACCTTTGTATGTATACTGGCTTTTCTCTGCGGGAGTGCCTGCCGTGCCGCGCCATGTGCACGGCTTCGCGAATGAACCAGAGAACCGTGTGAAGAAAGAAGAAGGCGATGGTGGAGACAAGGAGAGTCGTCATGAAGAACCATGTAAAATACTCGATCGGATATTTCTTCTTGTTCCGGAAGTCGGCGTGAGGGTGGTAGTAGATGAAGTTCCGCTTGGCCTTGGGATGGCAATTTCTGCATGTGTGGAGGAGACGGCCCGGGCTCACGGAAGATTGAGGGTCCGCCGGGGGAAGGATGTCGTGGTGCTCGTGGCAGTCGATGCACAGGGCGGCAGAGGCCAGGCCGAAACGGTTGGCTTTCCCGTGAAAGCTCATCAGGTAGGACTTGAATTCCGACTTGTGGCAGGATCCGCATTTCCCCGGGGTTTCCATGGGAAAACCCGTCCGGTCCTGGGTGCTCAGGATCTTGTGGCTTGCGTGGCATGTCTGGCAGTTGGGCGCATTTGGGTTCCCTTCGCGGGCGGCGCGGCCGTGGACGCTCTTTTCCAGCTTGGCTTTCAACCCCAGGTGGCACTTCTCGCAGAGGTCTTCGATGCGGGCCTTGTTGGTGGGAGATTCCGGGTTCTCCGAGGGGAGGATCTTGTGGTCCCCGTGGCAATCGGCGCAGGTGGCCGAAACCAACAGGCCCGCCTTGGACAGGCCCTTTCCGTGGACGCTTTCCCAGTAGTTCTTGACCCGCCCCTGGAACTTGGCCTTGTTCCTCTCCACGAGTTCTTTTTTTTCATGGCAGGACCCGCAGGTTCGGGAGATGTTCAGCGGATGGACGGGAGATGCAGGGTCGTCGGCGGGAAGGACCTGGTGAGCAGGTCCGTGGCAGTCTCCGCAGGAAGGGGCCAGGGGGTCCCCCGACTTCTTTCTCATTCCATGGATCCCCGCGTCGTAGGCCTTGGTTTCCCGGGGATGACATCCCCCGCACCCGGCCGGGGGAGGAAGAAACCGGTCATGGGGGATGGTCTTGATGTTTTCGTGGCAGGAAGCGCAGGAAACCCCCTGGTGGGGTCCTTTTAGTCCGGATCCCGGCCCCAGGTAGAGTTTTTCCACGAAATGGGGAGGTCTTTTCCGGGAGGCTTGATTCCCCGTCCTGACCATGGCCAGGCGGTAGCTTTCGGGCATAGTGCGGATCTTCTTGTCCCCATGGCATTTCAGGCACAAGGAATCCGTCCACCCTTGGGCTCGGAGGCCGGGGAAGAAGGCCAGCATGAAACCGAGAAAGGGGAGGGTCGCGGGCGAGGCCCCGTTCTTCCGGCGGAAAAACCCTATGGTTCCCCTCGTCTCCACCCTTGAAGGCAGGAAGGGTCTCGTCATGGTCTTTTTGGGCGCCTTTCCTGGTTTTTTTCGGTCTGGTGTGGTTTATGTTTCGGCCCCTAACTTCCTTTCGGGCCTTATTATTTCGGCCCTCCAGGGTGGTTCAAGGAGCAAATCCCGTGAATTCCGGGGAAAGAGTATGGTTAGGGGGATTTTCGGAAAGTTGCGGGGCCGTGGAAGCGGGAGGGCGCCGGCCCGGAAAAGATACTTATGGGTCCCCTTTTTGATCCGCTTTTCCGGGAGGATATGGTGTCTTTCCTTGCCACGAAAGGAGACGAATCCCCATGAGGCTGAATCTCAACTGTTTTTTCCGGCTTTTCCTCCCGGCAGGGGCGGCCTTGTCCCTTCTCCCTCTCTTCCTTCCGCCTGCGGGGGCCCAGGAAAAGAAACAGGCCGGTTCGAGGACCCCCCTCTTACGCTTTCAAGATCCGGGGGGGCGTGAAATCGTCCTGGACTGGAAGGGAAAAAGATGGGAAATTCTGCTTTGGGTAAAGGAGGACGCCAGGTTCCGCCTGGTTCTGGACGACCTGGCCCGAATCTTTTCCGTTTCCTCGTGCCTGAGGGAGAAGTGCGAGGTCCTCGTGGTCTTTCCGGGTAAACCTTCGAAGGAACCGGCCTTGGAGGTGGAGAAGATTGTCCTGAACCGAAAACCGGGCCTCCCGGTAAAGGCCGCCTTCGACCCGGGGGGAAAGAACTGGGACGCCCAGGGAATCATCGCCACCCCCACCACGCAGGTCGTGGATCCCAGGGGGGTGCTGCGGTTCCAGTTGGCCGGGTGTCCCCAGGATTACCTGGACAGGATGGCCCGGGTTTTTCTGAAGAAGATGGGGATCCAAACTCCTTTCGTGAAGGGCCCCTCGGGGAAGAAGACCGGGAAGGAGGCGTCCGGGGCGGCCCGGTATGTCGCCACGGCGAAGAAACTCCTGGCCAAGGGAATGCCCGGCCTTGCAGCCGGAATCCTGGAGAAGGCCCTGGCGGAAGGAAAGCCCGACCTGAAGGGGGGCTCCCTCCTTGGTTTCCTCTACCTGGGCGGAGGGAAAGCGGCCAAGGCCCGGGAACTCTTTCTCTCTCTGTCCAAGGCCTTTCCCGGGACCCTGGAGCCAAAGGTGGGCCTGGCTGCCTGCGCCATCGCCCGGGGCGACCTGGACCGGGCCGACGGGATGCTTTCCGAGCTGGAGAGGGAACGACCGGACTCCGCGGAGGTTCTCTACTTGAAAGGAGTCGTTTTCGAGAAGCGGGGAGATGTGAAAAAGGCCGCGGCGAAGTACAAAGAGGCTTTTCTTCTGGGAAGGCCCGAGTTGAGGTTTTAACGGGAAAGCCGAGGCGGGGAGGCGGGCTGTTTCAGCCCAGGAGGCAGCCCAATACGATGGAGAGGAACTTGGTCTCCTCGTCGTCGGCGCGGCTGGTGAGCACGCAGGGCGCGGCGGCGCCGGCCACGACGGCGCCGAGGCGCCCGCCGGCGAGCTTGGTGACGGCCTTGTAGAAGATGTTCCCCGCCTCGATGGAGGGGAAGACCAGGATGTCCGCCCTCCCCGCCACGGGGGACTCCACGCCCTTCACTTTGGCCGCCTCCTCGGAGATCGCCACGTCCAGGGCGAGAGGTCCGTCCACCTCCACCCCCCGGATCTGGCCCCTGCGGGCCATCTGGGTGAGCGCGGCGGCGTCGATCGTGGCGGGCATCTTGGGGCTCACCTTCTCGGTGGCGGCGAGGATCGCCGCCTTGGGCCTTTCGATCCCGAATTTCCGCGCCGCCTCGGCCGCGTAGGAGAGGATCCGGATCTTCTGGTCCAGGTCGGGGAGCGGGATGATGGCCACGTCGGAGACGAAAAGAAGCCTGGAGAGGGCGGGGACCTCCATGACGGTGAGGTGGGTGAGGAGGGCGCCCTTGGGGAGGAGGCCTTTTTCCTTGTCCAGGATGGCCCGCATGTATTTCTCCGTGCCGAGCAGGCCCTTCATCAGGACCTGGGCCTCGCCCCGATGGACCATCTCCACCGCTTTTTCCGCGGCCTCCTTCTCTCCTGTTTCCGGTTCGACCCGGAAGAGGCCGGGATCGACGCCTTTTTCCCGGCACAGGGACTCCACCTTTTCCGGGTCCGCCACGAGGACGACCTCGCAGATGCCCTCCCGGGAGGCCCGGGCCGCCGCCTCGATGCTCGCCGGGTCGTGACCGGCCGCCACGGCTAGAACCCGGTTCTCCCGGTCCTTGACCAGGTCCACCATCTCTTCCAGGTTCCGGATCTGTTTCACGGCAGCCTCTCTCCTTTTCTTGACCCTGGTTACACGTATTCCTTGGCTTCCTCTTCGCCCCGCAGAACCCGGAGTCCCCCCATGGCCAGGGCCTCCAGCTCGGCTTCGCCGGGAAGCACCAGGACCGGGGCGATCCATTCCACCCTGGACCGTATCAGCTCCACGACGCGCTCGTCCTTCGCCAGCCCCCCGGTGAGAACCACGGCGTCCACCTTCCCCTCCAGGACGGAGGCGCAGGCCCCGATCTCCCGGGCCACCTGCCAGGCCATGGCGCGGATCACCAGGGCGGCCTTCTCCTCCCCGCCGTCGGCCCTCTTCCATGCCTCCCGGATGTCGTTGGTGCCGAGATAGCTGACCATGCCGCCGTTTCCGGTAAGAAGTTTTTGTAGTTCCCTCTTGTTGTAGGTGAAGGAGAGGGTGAGCTGGATCAGGTCCCAGGCGGGGAGGCCGCCCGTTCGCTCGGGGGC
>CAYQBW010000224.1:4284-5428 GCA_964415725.1 uncultured Planctomycetia bacterium | reverse complement strand
GGGGAAACCTGCCTGCACAACCTGTGGATCCCCGACGGGACCAAGGACCTCACCACCTTCCGGTTCCGTTCCAGGGAACGCCTCTTCGAATCATTGGACCGGATCTACTCGGAAAGGTTCGACCCGGGTGAATTGAAGGATTCCGTGGAGTCCAAGCTCTTCGGAATCGGGACGGAGGTTTTCACCGCCGGCTCCCACGAGTTCTACCTTCTCTACGCCATGGAGCGGGGGATCTTCCCCTGCCTAGACACGGGACATTTCCATCCGACCGAATCCGTGGCGGACAAAATTTCCTCCCTCCTGCTCTTCTTTCCGGAACTTCTCCTTCACCTGAGCCGGGGCGTACGGTGGGACAGCGACCACGTGGTGATCCTGGAGGACGCTCTGGAGGAGACGGCCTGCGAGGCGGTCAGGGCCGGGGCCCTGGACAGGATCCATTGGGCCCTGGACTTCTTCGACGCCGGGTTGAACCGGGTGGGAGCCCTCGTGCTGGGCGCCCGGGCCGTCCAGAAGGCCCTTCTCCTGGCCCTCCTGGAACCGGTGGAGAAGATGCGGGAAAGAGAGGAGGATGGGGACCGGTTCGGGCTCCTGGCTCTCCGGGAGTCCTGGAAGGAACTTCCCGCCGGCGCGGTCTGGCGATACTTCTGCCGGGAAAAGGGCGTTCCCTTCGGCGAGGCCCTGGCGGAGGAAGTGGAAACCTACGAGAGGGCAGTGCTCCTGAAGAGAGGCTGACCCCCCGGCTTGGGTTTCGGGAGAAAGAATGAGCCCGACGTCCCGGGACGGACGTCCCGGGACGTCTTTCAGCACGGATGCTTCATGGGGTCATCCGGTTTTTGGAAGTCTCAGAGCCTGCGCCGGCGGCGCTTTCTCTTGTGCTCGGCGCGCTCGTTCCCTTCTTCCTCCTCTTCGGCGCGTTCTTCGCGCTCCTTTTTGCCCTTGTGCTCGGCGCGCTCGTTTTCCTCCTCTTCTTCCTGTTCGGTCTTTTCCTTGTGGCGGCGTTTTCCGCGGTGTTCGACGCGCTCGTTCTTTTCTTCTTCCTCTTCGCCGCGTTCTTCGCGCTCCCTCTTGCCTTTGTGCTCGGCGCGTTCGCCCTCTTCGTTTTCCTCTTCCTCCCCGGCTTCTTCCTTATCCTTGCGTTTTCCCT
>CAYQBW010000224.1:0-4274 GCA_964415725.1 uncultured Planctomycetia bacterium | reverse complement strand
TTTCCCTTGTGCTCGATTTCTTTTCCTTCCTCTTCCACATTTTTCTGGAAGAGCTTTCCCTTGGCCTTCACTTCTTTTACCTTGCCGGTGATCCCATCCACTTCGACCTTGAATAATTTCCCTTTACGAAGGATGTAAACCTCGTAGGTGACCTCGATCCCCTTCTTCTCTTTCTCCACGTTCACTTTTGCTCCAAGCGCCCGGCCCGGGACTTTCATCTGGGCCCGCATGACGCCCTCGGCCAGGCTGTACCTCGCTTTTGAAAGGCCCTTGAAAAAGACCTCGGCCCTTACCTCCCTCTCCTGGGCGAAGATCCCTCCCCCAAGGAGGAGGGAGGCCGCCGCGGCAATGAGAAGATTCCTGAACATGACAGCGCCTCCTTTTTCGGAAAATGGGTTACGAATTCAAGGATCGGTTCAAGTTAGAGGGTCCATAGAGGGGTGTCACCTTAACTTTTCCTGAAAAACCCGGCACCGCGTGGACCAGTCCCCGGTGTGGCCTATAATTTCCCTGTTCTTCCCCTCTTCCTCGTGAGGGGGCTGCGTGATTAAGAGTTCTGAAAGGTTTCTGGTACCTTCGTAGACCCAGGTTGAGAAATGACGGCGGAAACAAAAGAGGCCATCCTTCTCGTTGAGGACGAACCCAAGGTGGCCGAGGCCCTGGAGAAAGGGCTCCGTGGGGAAGGATACCGGGTGGATGTGGCCCTGAGAGGGGATCATGGCCTGGATTTGGCCCGGCAGGGCGGGTATGCCCTTGTGATTTTGGATCTCATGCTTCCGGGAATGGACGGGCTCCAGGTCCTTCGGGCCCTTCGCGGAGAAAGGAACTCCACCAAAGTCCTGGTCCTCACCGCCAGGGACACTGTCGAGGATCGGGTTTTGGGGCTGGACACCGGGGCGGACGATTACCTGGTCAAACCTTTTGCCTTCGCCGAGCTTCTGGCCCGGGTGCGGGCCCTCCTGCGCCGGGGCGGGGAGGAACCCCACCGGATTCTCCGGGCGGGCCCCCTGGAGGTGGACCTTTCGGCCAGGCGGGCCAAGGTGGAGGGGGAATCCGTGGAGCTCACCAGGCGCGAATTCGACCTCCTGGCCTACCTGGTGCGGAACCGGGGGCGGGTGGTGACCCGGGAGATGCTGGTGCGGGAGGTGTGGCACGAGGTCCCCACGTCCATACCCATGGACAACGTGATCGACGTCTACGTCTCCCGCTTGAGAAAGAAAGTGGACCGCGGCCCCGGGGAAAGCCTGATCCGGACCGTTCGGGGGGTCGGCTTCATCCTCGAAGGGGAGGGGGCATGAGAATTGCGCCCAGAAGTATCCGGCTGAAGTTGACCTTCTGGTACACGGGGATCCTCTTCTTGTTCCTCCTTCTTTTCGGGGGAGGGGTCTACCTGGTGACCAGGAGGGTCCTCTACCGGGAGCTGGACCGGAGGCTCCACGAGGCCCGGGAAAGGGCCGAGGATTCCCTGGTCCCGGGGCCGGACGGGAGGTTTCTCTTCGCTCCGGCGGCGGCGAAAAAGGGGGAAGAGGAGGGCGAGCACGACGAGGAGGGCGAAAGAGCCGGTTGGCTCGAGGTCTATTCGAGGGACGGGGTCGTCCTCTACAGGAGCCCCTGGGCGGCCCGCTGGCCCCTTCCGGAGGGAACGAAACTCGAGGCTTTCCGTCCCAGGTCCTTCTACCTGGGTCAGGGCCGTTACCTGCGGGTCGCCTCCAAGTGGGACCGTTGGGACGGGACCTACGTGTTGATCCGGGTGGGACGGTCCGAGAAATACTTGCGGGAAGCCCTTTCCGGCCTGCTCTCGGTCCAGGCCCTGGCCCTTCCCCTGGTCCTGCTTCTCGCCGGGATGGGAGGATATCTCCTGGCCCGCAAGGCCCTGGCGCCGGTGGACGCCATGACCGAACAGGCCCGGAGGATCACTTCCAGGAACCTCTCGGAGAGGCTCCCCGAGGGGGCGGCCGGGGACGAGCTGGACCGCCTGGCCCGGGCCTTCAACGAGATGTTCGCCAGGCTGGAGAAGGCCTTCCAGGAACTGCGCCGGTTCACGGCCGACGCCTCCCATGAACTTCGAACCCCCCTTACGGTCATGAAGAGCGTAGGCGAGGTGGGACTCAAGGAGGCCCGGGATTCCTCGGAATACCGGGAGGTCCTGGGGAGCCTTCTTGAAGAAGTGGAGCGGATGGCCAGGCTCGTGGACACGCTTCTCACCCTCTCCCGCGCCGACGCCGGGACCCTTCCCTTGAGAAAGGAGAATTGCTCCCTTGCCGAGATCGCCCGGGAGAACGGTTCGATCCTCGAGGTTCTTGCATCGGAGAAAGGCCAGAAGCTCCGGGTCGAGGAGGAGGGGCCTCCGCCCGCGGCGGAGGCGGACCGTACCCTTCTGGGCAGGGCCTTTTTCAATATCCTGGCCAACGCCATCCAGTACAGCCCGGAGGGAGCGGAGATCCTGGTCCGCGCGGGAAGGCGGGGAAAGGAGGTCTTCCTGGAGGTGAAGGACCAGGGCCCGGGCATTCCACCCGAACACCTGGACCGTGTTTTCGACCGCTTCTACCGGGTGGACCCCTCCCGTTCCCGGGAACAGGGTGGAACCGGCCTGGGCCTCTCCCTGGCCCGCTGGGCCGTGGAGGCCCACGGCGGGAGGATCGAGGTGGAGAGCCAACCCGGCAAGGGCAGCACCTTCCGGATCGTTCTGCCCCTTCAACCCTCCAACCGGCCGATGACGTAGGGGCCGTCCGGGATGAGGGCGACCCGCTGGTGGCGGGCGAAGAGGTCCCGGAGGATCCGGGCCGGGTCCTCCACTTTCTCCATGCCAAGGAACTCCAGGTCTTTCCTCTCCAGGTTGGGGGAGTAGACGTGGACTTTTCCGGCGTGGTCCAGGACCTGGTAGATGTTCTGGGCGCACCACTGGTCCACCACGAAGTGGGAGGGGTCGGAGAAGTAGGCGTCGAATTCCTTTCTGTTCCGGTAGGTCCGGAGGATCCGGGTGAACTCCGGGCTTCCCAGGCCTTCCCGGCACTCGGCGGCCACGAAGATCTCGCCGCCCTCCTCCAGGATGTAGTCCCCGCAGACCAGGCCCTTGCTGACCTGGTAGAAGGTGGCGTCCAGGGGGAAACCGCCTCCCGATGTGACCACCAGGTCCACCGGCCCCGGCACCTCCCGCACCGAGTGGCGCTCCACCAGGGCGCAGGCCTCCAGGTGGGCCTTGTCGTAGTGGCCGGCGAAGACCCCGGCGGTCTTCCGGTCCCTGTTGATCACCACGTTGAGAAGGAAGTCCACGCCCACCTTCTCCGCCACCCGGAGGCAGGCCTCGTGGAAGGGGTTGCCCTCCAGGCGGCAGCTCGTCACCCCCGGGTGGTCGATCATCCGGAAGGAATGCATGAACCGCATGGTCTCGAAGCTGGAGATCCCGGGCACGATGGCCTTGGCCCCGCCGGAATAACCGGCATAGAAATGGGGTTCCACGAGCCCGGTCAGGATCTTGAGATCCGCGTCCAGGTAGGCCTTGTGGATCTCCACGGGGGATCCCTCGATCCGGTCCACCTCCCGGAAGTCTCCCGCCTCCCGGCTCCTGTTGTTCACCACCCGGTAGCTCCGGGCCGTTTCCGGGCCCAGGAGGCGTTCCAGCTCCTCTCCCAGGTTGGGCCTGTGGTTTCCCGTGGCCACCAGGATGGTGATGTCCCCCCGGCTGATTCCCGCCCGCTCCAGGGTGGCCAGCAAGGGGGGAAGGATCACGGGGTTCGGCACGGGCCGGGTGATGTCCGAGACCACCAGGCAGGCCGTCTTCTTCCCCCGGGCGATCTCCCCCAGGGGGGGCGAGGCGATGGGCCTGGCCAGGGCCTCCTCCACGGCGGCCGCCGGCTCGGCCAGGGGCTCCAGGTCCTCCATCTCCAGGACGATCGACCCCGTTGGAGGCGTCACGGGAATCCTCTCTTCACCGCAAAGAAGTCCCGCCATGGTTTTCCTCCCGGCCTGTGCCTCCTTTTTCCCCTTCCTCCAGCCCTTTCCAGGTTAGGATGGCCTTCTGCCCCTTTCGAGGAAGAATTCCCGGGGAGGGGGGTTCCTCGGGGGCCGGGGCCGTAACAATCCCCCCCTTTTTCCGGGAAAGGGGAGGCCGGGCAGGCCAAACGTAAAGGCGCCCTCGGGGCGGAGCGAAACCATGCCGGTGGACTTGGAAAGAATCAGAAACATCGGGATCAGCGCCCACATCGACTCGGGAAAGACCACCTTGACCGAGAGGATCCTCTACTACACCAAGCGGATCCACGCGATGCACGAGG
>CAYQBW010000223.1:0-5444 GCA_964415725.1 uncultured Planctomycetia bacterium | reverse complement strand
TCCCTGGTGAGCGGGAGGACAGGAATGGTGTTTCGGGAAGATCTCGCCAAGAGGAAGCAGGCGGACCTGGAGCGGGAGATGCTCGAGGTCTGGAGGAGGGAGGACCTCTTCCGCAAGTCCATGGAGGCGCGGGCCGGGGCCGAACCCTTCGCCTTCTACGAAGGCCCGCCCACGGCCAACGGGAAGCCCGGAATCCACCATGTCTTCTCCCGGACCATCAAGGACACGGTTTGCCGGTTTCACCACATGCGCGGAAAGCTGGTGCGCAGGAAGGCCGGGTGGGACACCCACGGCCTTCCCGTGGAGCTCGAGGTGGAGAAGCAACTCGGGATCTCCGGAAAGCCCCAGATCGAGGAGTACGGGATCGCCCGGTTCAACGCCAAGTGCAGGGAGAACATCTTCACCTACAAGGAGGAATGGGAACGGCTCTCCGAGCGGATCGGGTTCTGGCTGGACTACGAGGACGCCTATATCACCTGCTCGAACGAATACATCGAGTCGGTCTGGTGGATCCTGAAGAGGTTCTTCGAAGCGGGCCTGGTCTACAAGGGGCACAAGATTCTTCCCTACTGCGCCCGGTGCGGAACGGGCCTCTCCAGCCACGAGGTGGCCCTGGGTTACAAGGAGGTGGAGGACCCTTCCGCCACCGTCCGGTTCCCCCTCCTGGACCGGGAGGGCAAGGTGGTCCCCGGGGTCTTCTTCCTGGCCTGGACCACCACGCCCTGGACCCTTCTCTCCAACGTCGCCCTGGCGGTCCACCCGGATATCGAATACGCCTTGGCGCGCAGAAAGGAGGGGGACCGGGAAGAGTCCCTGTGGTTGGCGAAGGAGAGGATCCCCGCAGTCTTCGGGGAGGAGCGGGTGGAGATCGTGGAAACCAGGCCCGGGAGGGACCTGGTGGGCCTGGGGTACCAATGTCTCTTTCCGGATATCCCCGTCCCCACCAGGGAGCGGCTTTGGAAGGTCTACGCCGCGGACTTCGTCACCACCGAGGAGGGAACGGGGATCGTTCACCAGGCGGCCTACGGGCAGGAGGACTGGGACCTGATCCGGAGGGAGGGGCTCTACCCCCTCATGGCCGTGGGCCCCGACGGGCGCGTGACCGAGGAGGCGGGAGGTCCCTGGCGGGGAAAGTGGTTCAAGGAGGCCGACAAGGACGTTCTCCGGGACCTGCGGGAGCGGGGGCTCCTCTTCGCTTCCCAGCGCATGCGCCACAGCTACCCGCACTGCTGGCGGGACGACGAGCCCCTCATGTATTTCGCCACCCCGGCGTGGTATATCCGGACCACCGATCTCAAGGAGAAGATGATCGGGAAGAACCGGGAGATCCGGTGGGTCCCCCCCGAGATCGGGAGGGGCCGCTTCGGGGAGTGGCTCGAGAACAACGTGGACTGGGCCCTTTCCAGGGACCGCTACTGGGGGACGCCCCTTCCCTTCTGGGTTTGCGGAAAGTGCGGGCACGTTCACGCCGTGGGGTCCGTCGCCGAATTGAGGGAACTCGGCGGCCGCTGGGAGGGGGAGCTGGACCTGCACAGGCCCTACGTGGACGAAGTTCGCTTCCCCTGCACCAGGGAAGGGTGCGACGGGGTCATGGAACGGATTCCGTCGGTGGCGGATTGCTGGTTCGATTCCGGGTCCATGCCCTACGCCCAGTATCACTATCCCTTCGAGAACAAGGATCTCGTGGAGAAGGAACAGTTCCCGGCGGACTTCATCGCGGAAGGATTGGACCAGACCAGGGGCTGGTTCTATACCCTTCACGTAATCGGTACCTTTCTTTTCGACAGCCCCGCCTACAAGTCCGTGGTGGTCAACGGGCTCGTCCTTGACAAGGAGGGGCGGAAGATGTCCAAGCGGCTCGGGAACGCCGCCGACCCCTGGGAAGTCATCGGGGAGCACGGGGTGGATCCGCTGCGGTTCTACCTGCTCGCCTCGGGTCCGCCTCACCAGCCGAAGAGGTTCGACTCCGCAGCCGTGGGGGAGGTGGGCAGGAAAGTCCTGGGAACCCTCTGGAATTCCTTCCAGTTCTTCGCCCAGTACGCCAACCTGGACGGCTATTCCCCCGACCAGGAGGCTCCCCCGGTCAAGGAAAGAAGCCGGGCGGACCGCTGGATTCTCTCAAGGCTCCAGACCCTCAAGGGGAACGTTCTGGAGAGCATGGAGAACTTCGACCTGACCAGGGCCCTGAGGTCGGTCCGGGCTTTTCTGGAGGATGAGCTCTCCAACTGGTATATCCGAAGGAGCAGAAAGAGGTTCTGGGGCCCGGAGAAGGCAGGGGAGTCGGCGGACAAGGCGGGCGCCTACGCGACCTTGTCCGAGGCGCTCCGGACGGTGGCCCTTCTTCTTGCGCCGGCCCTTCCTTTCAGCGCGGACATCCTGTGGAGGGAGGTCCGCCGGGCGGGGGATCCCCTTTCGGTCCACCTGGCCGACTTTCCCGTTCCCGTCGGGGAACTCGAGGATCCCTCCCTGGAAGCGGGCATGAACGTGGTCCTCAAGGTGGTCCGCCTTGGAAGGCAGGTGCGGGCGGAACACAACCTCAAGGTCCGCCAGCCTTTGGGAAGGATGCTCGTGGGCCTTCCCCCGGGAGAATCCCCGGAGGTCCTGGAAGATCCTTCCTTCCGGGACCAGATCCTGGAGGAGCTGAACATCAAGACACTGGAGGTTCCCGAGGACCTGGGAGCCTACAGGGAAATCCGGGTCAAGCCCAACTTCCCCGTCCTGGGAAAGAAGGCCGGAAAGGCCATGAAGGGGATCCAGAAGGCATTGCAATCCTTGTCGCCCGCCCAGGCCGAGGAGGTTCGTTCCACGGGAAGGATCGCCCTGGAAGTGGACGGGAAGAGGTGGGAGCTCGGAGAGGAAGACCTGGTCCTGGACGTGCGGGAGCGGGAGGGGTTCGCCGTGGCGACCCACCAAGGGTATACGGTTGTCTTGGATACCACGATCGACGAACGCCTTCGCCTGGAGGGTCTCGCGCGTGAGCTGGTGAGCAAGATCCAGAACCAGAGGAAGGCCGAGGGCTTCCACCTGGGAGACAGGATACGGATCGAAGTTTCCGCTCCGGAGGATGCGGCCCGGGCCATCCGGGAATGGCGTGAGATGATCGCCGGGGAGACCCTGGCCAAGGAGATCGAGGTCCTGCCCGAGAGGACGGAAGACGACCGGGGTTGGAAGGCCTGGGACCTCAACGGGGTTCCCGTCAGGGTCCGGTTGTCCAAGGTTTGAATGGCCCTCCTTTTTCCCCCGGGTGTTGCCCCGGGGAGTGAAGAGGGTTATTCTTGGGGTCGACCCCTGCGGTGTTCGTGATGGCGCTCGCGGATGTTAAGTCTGAACCGATGAGCCAGCGCAGGGAGCCTATCTTTCGCGGCATTCCTCCCGGTGCGTGAGCACAAAGGAGGGTGCCCGATGAGGTTCCCACCTTGAAGCGAGGGTTCAGGACGATTCCGGCCCACACGGCACAGGCGGGGGTATTTTTCGTACGCCCGGAAGGTTCCCTTCTCCCCCCCGCGGCCTCCGTGATCCCGGTAGGTCTCACCGGGTGTTTTCTGGATCCCGGAGGAAAGAGAAGGAAAGAGGGGCACGGGCCGGCTTCGGTCGGGGAAGAGGGGAGAATCCACTTGGACCGGGCCCGCGGGGGTGATAGTTTTTTTCCCCGGCGGTCCTTCGAGGCCCGGACAATCCTTTCGTCCCTCCGGGTTCAAGGCTGGGAGGTCTGGTCGATGCGCTATTTCATCCTGACCCTGGTTCTGGCGGTTCTGGCCTGGTTCGGCTACGGCTTTTTGGCGGGGAAAAAGGAATCCCGGGCGGTGGAGCGGAGTCTTCCCGTCTCGGCCCAGGTCCTTTCGACCACCCCGATGGTTCCCGGCGGAGGCCTTTCGGAAAAAGGCGCCCCCCCTGCGGAAACTCCCGGGGAAGCCGGGAGGAAGGCCGAAAGGGCTCCCGCACCGGGCCCTTCCCTCGCGAAGGATCTGAGAGCCCTGGAGAATGTCCTGGGAAGGGGCGATCTCAAGAACCTGGCCCGCCTGGTCCGGGAAAAGGCGCCGGACCTGGCCGGGAACCCCAAGTTTCGTTCCCTGGCCATCCAGGGCGCCGCGAAGGCCTTGGAAAAAGGAGACGCCGAACGAGCCGCACGGATCCTTACGGATCTCTTGGACTTCTGGACCCGGGGGCCCCTGCCGGAGAAAGACCTGGCCGAGTTCGAAAGGGCCAGGGCCCTTCTCCGGCGGGTGATGAACGTCCTGCTCTTCAACCCGGGAGGGGCGTGGAGATCCCGGACCTACCTGGTCAAGAGGGGAGACGTCCTGGAGAGGATCGCCAGGCGTTTCGCGCGGACCGAAGGATACAGGGTGACCCCCGGCTTCCTGGAAGCCGTCAACAGGACCACGGCCCGGCGGCTCAGGGCGGGCCAGAAACTCAGGATCCCCCTTGGAAAGCTCCACGTGGTGGTGGAGAAGAAGTCTTTTGTTCTCAAGCTTTTCCTGGACGACGTGTTGATCCGGATCTACAGGGTCGGTCTCGGGAAGGAGGGGAAGACCCCCTCGGCGGACTTCACGGTCCTTCTCAAGCAGAAGAATCCTGTCTGGTGGAATCCCACCAAGGGCCCCATCCCGCACGGCCACCCGGACAACCCGCTCGGGGACTATTTCATCAAGCTCAAGTCCGATCGTTATACGGGATTTGGGATTCATGGAACCAGGCCCGGGGACCGGGACACCATCGGCAAAGAGGCCTCCCAGGGATGCGTCCGGATGCTCCCCGAGGATGTCAAGGAACTTTTCGCCTTTCTCCCCAAGGGGGCGGAGGTGAAGATCCGCTGAGGGGAATCATTCGCCCCGGGCCAGGAATGCGTTCAAGGCCGCCGCGGGAATCCCGATCCCCGCAAGGTAGATACGGCCGCAATGCCCCGGGCCCTCGCCCCGGTAGAACCCGGTCTTGGGGGCGGCGAAGGTGACGGTCCAATCCGCCTTTACGGCTGCGCCCAGGATTTTCCCCTCCCGGGCGTCCAGGCCGGAGGGGATGTCCACCGCCAGGACCCGCGCCGGGGAGGCGTTGACCGCGGCCACGGCCTCCGCGTAAGGCGGGCCCACGGGCCTGGAGAGCCCCGTTCCGAAGAGGGCGTCCACCACCAGGTCTTCCGGGGAGAGGGAGGCCAGGGTTTCCTCCACGGGCCGGACCTCCCCGGTCCATTGGGGGGCCAGGGCGGCTTTTTGGAGGATGGACCACTGAAGAGCGGCGTCCCCGGAAAGGCGCTCCGGGTCTCCCAGGAGAAGGAGGCGGGTTTTGGGGTGGAGGTGGCGGTGGGCTGCCATGCCGTCCCCGCCGTTGTTGCCCTTTCCCGCCAGGATGATCACCCTGGAAGAAGGGGAGGCCACCCTTTCCACCAGGGCCGCCACGGCCTTGGAGGCGTTTTCCATGAGCACAGGCCCGGGGATTCCCAGCTCCTGGAT
>CAYQBW010000222.1:4091-5450 GCA_964415725.1 uncultured Planctomycetia bacterium | reverse complement strand
GGGCGGTGGAGCCTGGACGTCTGGGGGCACATGGCGCGCCTGCTCTGGCGGGCGATCGCGGCCAGGGACGTCTCGGGAGGAAAGATCCGCGTGGAGGTCCGGGTGGAAAAGGGAGGAGAAAAGGCGGCCCTGCGGCGGATGGAGGACTTCCTGGCGGCGGCCCTTCCCGTGATCGAGGAGAAGTTGCGGTGATCCGTCATGTCATCACGGTGGACCTGGAGGAGTGGTTCCACGTCATGAATCTCCGCCCCTTCTTCCCGCCCTCCTCCTGGGAAGGGCTGGAGAGGCGTTCTCCCGGCGCCGCAAGGAGGCTCCTGGAGATCCTGGAGAGGCGGTCCGTGAAAGCCACCTTCTTCTGCCTGGGCTGGCTCGCCGAGCGCGAACCGGGCCTGGTGAATGAGATCGCCCGGGCAGGCCATGAGATCGCTTCCCACGGCTACGGGCACCGCCTGGTGGGAGACCTGGGGAAGGCGGGGTTCGGGGAGGAGCTGGCCCGGACGGAGAGGATCCTGGAGGACATCACGGGGAAGAGGCCCATGCTTTTCAGGGCCTGTTCCTTCAGCGTGACTCCTTCCACCTCGTGGGCCCTGGATCTCCTGGCGGGGAGGGGCTACCAGGGGGATTCCTCGGTCTTCCCCGTTCCCCATCCCGAGTATGGGTGGAAAGGATTCCCCCCGCGTCCCGTCCGGGTGGAGACGCCCTCGGGCGGCCTCCTGGAGTTTCCTCCGCTGACGTTGAACCTTTTGGGGCGCAACTTTCCCGCCGGCGGGGGGGGATACCTGAGGCTCTTCCCGGTGAAGCTCTTCTCCCTTGCGCTTCGCCGCAGGGAAAGGGAAGGCCTTCCCGGGTGCGTCTACCTCCACCCGTGGGAGCTGGACCCGGGCCAGCCAAGGGCGCCCGTGCGCGGGCTGAGGCGCTTTCGCCACTACGTAAACCTCTCCAGGACGGCCGCCAAGCTGGATGCGCTCCTGGGGGCCCATCCCTTCGGAACCATGGGGGAGGCCCTGGAAGGACTGGAGGGAAGGGTACCCTCCTTTCCGCTCCTACTTCCCTGAACCGGGCGGGGCCGCCGGGAGGGCGGCGGCCTCCCTGCCCGCGTCCAGCGCCTCTCGAAGGAGGCCGAGGACCAGGCCGGCGTGGCGGGAATAGGGGCTTTCGGGGAAGGACCGGGCCAGGCGGTCCAGGCTCTCTTCCGCCGCTTTCCAGCGGGCCGGGGGAAGGAAGATGGCGGCCCGGGCGCGGAAGAAGAGGATCTCCCCCGTCTCCTCCCCGGCCTTTTCCAGGAGTTCCAGGGATTTCCCGTAATCGGATCTCCGCAAGTGCCAGAGGGCAAGGGCCTTTCTTCCAAGGGGGGTGGAG
>CAYQBW010000222.1:0-4081 GCA_964415725.1 uncultured Planctomycetia bacterium | reverse complement strand
AATTCCACTTTCCGCGCCAGGAGGGGGGAGCGGTCCATGTAACGGTCCCCAAGGGAGAAGGCCTCCCGCGCCTCCTTCCACTCGCCCAGGCCTTCGCAGGCCACACCCAGGGCCTCCCAGGCCTCCCAGGTGGAAGGATTCCTGAGGAGGAGGGCCCGGGCGGCCTTCTTGCCTTCCCCGGGGTGGAGGAGGGCGATCAACCTGGCAGAGGACCCGGCCCAGAGGAATTCCGGCGTCTCAACGGGAAGGGCCGCCGTCCTTTCCAGGTGCTTGCGCAAGAGGGGAAGGTAGCGGCGGATCGCGTCCCGGAGGGGGATCCCCTCGGTGTCGATCAGGAAGTGGACCGCCGGGCCGGAAGGCCCTCCCTTCTCCTCCGCGAGTTTCCGCGCGACCCTTCGTCCCTCTTCCTTCAAGGCGGGCTCTCCCGAACAGATCCGGAAAAAGACGTCCACCAGGACCATCCTGGAGGTTCCCCTTTCGGAGTCGATGGCCTTCTCCAGGATCTCCGCCGCCCCCCGCTTGTCTCCGCCGGCCAGGAGCTCCCTGGCCGTCTCCAGGGGCGCCTTGTCCCCAAGGCGGGCCAGGAGCACCCGCTGGGCCCGGAGGAAGAACCGGGAAAGGGAGAGGAAGTATTTCTCCGCCCCCCGGTCACCGAGCTTGCGGGCTCCCTCGGCCAGGTTTCTCAGCCATTGGCTGATGAGATGCACCACCTTGGAAAGGAAGTCCAGGTCTTTCAGCCCATTCGCGGCCACCCGTACCTGCCAGAGGGGAAAGAGGCTCTTCAGGTAGAGATCGGTCTTGAAAAAGATGTCCTTTCCCTTTTCCGCCTTCCGGGCCCAGTCCATGAGGATTTCCCAGGGCTCGTCCATCCCGGGGTTCGCGGCGACAAGGGCGACCAGGTCCCTGAGGGCGTCGTCCCTGAGACCGGCCCCCAGGCGTGCCCGGTCCAGGATCACCCTTCCCCAGGGAGTCTCCTTCTCCTTGGGAGGGAGTCCTTCCAGGGCCTTGAGGGCCTGGCCGCGGAAGTTCTCCTGGTCCAGGAAGAAGAGGGCCTCCAGCAAGGGCCTGCACCAGCGGGCGCAGAGGTCGTCCAGGCCGGGTTTGCCCGTGGAAACGGCGAAATTCTTCCCCTCGCCCAGAAAGAAGGCCAGCGACCGGATCCGGGCCCTGGCCCAGAGATCCGGGGGCGGGTCCAGGAAGAAGGTCCGTGCCTTCTTTCTCGCCTTCTCGAGGGAACCCGTGAGGGCGAGCAGGGTGGCCTCGTCCAGGGGAGGGAAGCAGCCCTCCCGGAGGCCGAGAATCTCCGCGGCGTCGCGGGTCCTGCCCCTGGAGAGATAGTAGGGCACGAGGAAGAGGCAGGCTTTCTCTCCGTCGGGGAAGGCCAGGGCCCTCTCGGCCTCCACGGCAGCTTCTTCCGGGTGTCCGGATTTGTAGAGACAGAGGGCGAGGAGGAGAAAGACCTTGCCTTTCCCGAGGGCGGCCATGGCGCGGTTGGAGCCGGCCAGGGCCCGGACCAGGCGAAGAGCCTCGGGGATCCGGTTCGAAGCATACAAGAGGCGGGCCGCCCGGAAGACCCGGTCCGGGGGAGCCCCGGGGGAGAGGAAGTCCCGGACCGAGGCCTCGATTCCCTTGGTCTCTTTCCGGGCCAGGCGGGTCCGCAGGAGCCGGTAGCGGGCTTCCCAGTAGCCCGGGCCGCCCGGGGGCACGGCGGCGTAGTAGGCCGAGGCCTCCCCGGGTCGCCCCATTCCTTCCAGGGCCTCCCCGGCCAGAAGGTTGAGGTCCGGGTCCCTTGCGCCGAATCTTTCCAGGCCTTTCCTGGCCGCCTCGAGGGCCTGGTCCCGGCGTTCCACCCGGAGAAGGCCCCGGGCGAGCAGGAGGAAGGCCCTCTTGTCGTCCCCATGGAGGACCAGGGCCATGTCCAGGGAAGGATCCTTTCTTCCCTCTTTCGCGTAGATCTCCTCCAGGAGTGAGAGGACCCTGGGATCGTCGGGGTGGGTTTCCCTGGTGGTCTCCAGGGAGATGCGGGCCTCCTCCAGGAGTCCCGCCATGATCCGGGCCCTTTCCAGGAGGAGTTTCACCTCCAGGGAATGGGGGTAGACGAAGCGGGCCTCCCGGGCGTGGAAGAGGGCCGGCCCGGCCAGGCCCTTCTCCAGGAAGAATTCGGCCAGTTCCAGGTGGAGGTGGGGATGGACGAGTTCCTTGGCCGTCAAGTCGCCCTTGGCCATGAGCCGCCGGGCCACTTCCTCCACCGTGTAGCCCCGGGCGTCGAGGAATTTTTTCCGGGCCCCCCAGATTTTCTCGAGGATGGAGTCCCTTGGGGCCAGCTCGTAGGCCTGCTTGTAATCCAGGAGGGCCTCCTCGATCTTCCCCTCTTTCTCCAGGAGGGCTCCCCGCTCGAGCCGGGGGGTCACGTCCCAGGGACGCTGGTCCACCCAGCGCCGCAGGTAGATGAAGGCCTTCTTGCGCTCCCCTTGTTTCAGGGCCGTGTCGACCAGGGCCTCCTGGGCCAGGCGGTAGCGGTCGATCCACTCGGCCGGCCTCTCCCCGTTCTCCCGGGTGAAGGCCTCCAGGTTCCTGCAGAACCCCTTGGGGTCCCAGCCCTGGAAGTAGCCGTTCATCCCGGAGTAGAAACTGAAGAGCTTCCGGAACCTGGGTGGGAAGCGCCGCCACATGGGGAGGATCTTCCCCATGACCCGGTTCATCCCGGCCTTTTGCCCGCGTGAGACCAGGAGATCCAGAAGCAGGATCCAGGCGTCCTCCACGGGGGGAGGAATCGCGCGCCACCGCTTCCATATGCTCTTGGGGGGATCTTTTCTGAACCAGTCAAGAAGGGTCTGGACGGCGGCTTTCCAGTGTTCCCCCTTTCTCTGGATCCCGGCGAGCCTCCAGGCGGCCCGGGCCCGGTAGAGAGGGCCGCTCTTTTCCAGGGCGATCCGGCAGGCCATGGCGGCCTCGTCGCGGCGGCCCGCCAGGTCGAGGAGCCCCGTCACTCCCTGGAAGGCGGCGAAGGTTCCTTTCAAGTCCAGGGCCGCTCCGTAACACTCGAAGGCCTTTCCCACCCAGTCCCGGGCCTGCCGGATCTTTTTCCGCACCCAGTCCCGGTCGGCGGGGGGGACTTCCGCGGCCAGGAGGATCTTCTCCATTCTCGAGTCCAGGACGCGGGTCCGGGGATCCCCTTCCCCGCGGAAGAGGAGTTTCAAAAGAAGCGGATTCACCTCCAGGAGGGTCTTGGTGGGAGCCAGCAGGGCGAGCCTTTCCTGGATCCTTTGGATGATCAGCTGGTAGGCCCGCTGCGAGGCCCTGCCCAAGGCTTCCTTGGCCTTCTTTTCCAGGCCTCGGGGCCAAGGCGCGCCCGGGTTTTCCAGGAGGGAAACGGCCTTGTGGATCTCCCTTTCCGCCCCATCCAGGTTCCCCGCCTTGGAGAAACGGGCCGCCCGCCCCAGGTGGACCTGTTCGGCCAGCTCCAGCTTGGCTCCCGCCTTTTCCCGGGGATCGGTGCAAACTTTCAGGAGGGCTTCCAGGTCTTTCTGCGCCATGTCCAGGTTCCCCACCTCCAGGTGGGCCTTGGAGCGAAGGGCGTAGATCCGCTCCAGGAGTCCCGGTGCGCTCCTCGGGACCAAGGCCCTTTCCGCCTGGTCCAGGAGGCGGACCGCCTCCCTTGGAGAGCCGGCCTTGAGGGCCTTCTCCGCTTCCCGGATCCGGTCCTCCACCCCCTCGGGATGGAGAATGAAGAAGAGGATGGTTCCCCCGACGAGGACGAAGAGAACCAGGCCCATGGCTTTGACGGCCCGGACGGCGAGGGAAGGCCTGGTCGGTTCTCGATCGAACATGGTCTCTTTTTACCCCGTTCCTTCCCTTCTTCTTACCCCCTGGAGTCTCCCGGCACCACTTTGGTTCCCGGCTGAATCTGGTGACGGCGCATTTTATGGAAGAGGGTGGTGCGGTCGATGCCGAGGGCCTTTGCGGTCCTGGTCCGGTTCCACCCGAAAGCCTCCAGGGCTTCCAGGATGATTTTCTTCTCCGCCCGGGCCAGGGATTCCTTGAGGGGGAGGATCCGCCCCGGATCCGGGGGAGAAGGCTC
>CAYQBW010000221.1:3055-5456 GCA_964415725.1 uncultured Planctomycetia bacterium | reverse complement strand
CCCGAAGAACCCGGGCCGGAATACTTCGCCGAAGGGGGTGGAGACGACACCATCCCCTTCTGATCCGCCCCGGCGTCCCCCCGGGTCCCCGTAGGAAACGCCTCGGAACGTTTCGACCCTCCCGGGCCCGGGGGAAGGTGTGTCTGGAAATCCCTCAAGGCCGGCCGCCCTCCTGTTCGAGAAGGGGAAAGAGTTCGAAGTTCCCTCCTCATCCCGATGGGACTGGAAGGTCCCGGGTTTCCCCGGAAGGCCGGTTCCAGGCGGAAGGGGGGGGAGCCGATGCCCTTCTCTCGCACCTGGGGGCGCTTGGCATGGATCAGACTGCAGAATTGCTGGAGGCGTTGGAGGCCCGGGCCAGGGAAGAATCCCTCGAGGAACTCGAACGCAAAGGGAAGTCCCGGGTCAAGGTCATTCGGCCCTCTGAAATCGCCGGGATGATCCAGGAGGCCGTGGAGAAAGCGGTCGCCCGCTCGGGTTACGTCCCTCCGGAAGAAGTGGAACGTCTCGTCCAGGAGGGAAGGAAGGAATTCAAGGATCTCCTGGCCCAAAGGGAAGAGGAACTGAAGCGCCGGACCGAGGAGGCGGCCCGGCTCCAGGAAGCCCGGGAGGCGGCCGCCCGGCTCGAGAAGGAAGTGGAAGAGCTCCGGGCCCGGCTCCGGGAAGGGGAGGCCCGGAACAAGGAGCTGGAGGAGAAGGTCCGGGAGCTGGAAGGCCGGCCCGCCCCCTCCGCACCGGAAGGGCCGGCGGCGGCCGGCGGCTTCAATGCGGAGCTCATGATGAAGCTCATGGGGGAGATCGCGGACCTCAAGGCCCAGGTGGCCTCCCCGAAAGCCGCCCCCTCGGGCGGGGAGGGGGGAGAGGCCAAGATCGCCTCCATGCTCGAACAAGTCATGAATTCTCTCGAGGGGAAGATCGAGAAGATCGGGAAGAAAGTGGGCATCCACGAGGCCGTCGAGGCGGAGGAAGTCAAGCTGGACGGTCTTTTCACCGATCACGGTGACGAGGAAATGGAAAACAACCTGGACACCGTCCAGGTCAAGGAACGTTCCGGGGCGGGCATCGCGGCCAACCTGGAACGGATGAAGAAATTGCGCCGCCAAGGCGGTTGACCAGAGGATCCTAGGCCACGAAGGGGAGTGGGTTGAGCAGATGAGCGAAAACGAAAACTACCAGGACTTCGAGAACCCCCAGGACGCCGGAACCACCATGGCCCCGGAATCCGGGCAGGCCCAGGAGGGAGAGGCCAACGTCCTTCTCGGGAAAGGGCTGGACATCGGGACGGCGAACATCGCCGCCGCCGTCCAGACCCCGGATGGGAACGTGGCCATCCACCTGGAACGGAACGCCTTCCTGGACATCAAGGGGGACGTCTACTCCAAGAACATGCTGACCAAGCTCAAGGTTCCATACGTGGTCCACAACGGGAAGATGGTGGTCATCGGGGAATCGGCCTTCGAGCTGGCCAACATCTTCGGGAGGGAGACCCGCCGCCCCATGAAGGACGGCCTGATCAGCCCCAGCGAGGTGGACGCTCTGCCCATGATCAAGCTGATCATCTCCAAGGTCCTGGGAGAGCCGGCGGCCCCCAACGAGAACTGCTACTTCTCGGTGCCCGCCGAGTCGATCGACGCCGACAACAACGTGATCTACCACCAGGGGCTCTTCGAGGGGATGCTCCGGAAGATGGGGTACAACGCCCAGGCCATCAACGAGGGCCACGCCGTGGTCTTCTCTGAGCTGGCGGAGCAGGACTTCACGGGAATCGGGATCAGTTTCGGCGGCGGGATGGTCAATGTCTGCGTCTGCTACAAGACCATCCCGGCCCTCTCCTTCTCGGTCTGCCGCGGGGGCGACTGGATCGACAAGAACGTGGCCACGGTCCTGGGAATCCCGGTCTCCAAGGCGACCTACCTCAAGGAGAGGGGCGTGGATATCCGCTCTCCCAAGAACCGGGAGGAAGAGGCGATCGCGATCTACTACCGGAACCTGCTCAACTACACGGTCACCAACATCAAGAGCCGGTTCGAGTCCAGCTCCAACATGCCCACTTTCCCGGAATCCATCCACGTGGTCTGCGCGGGCGGAACGTCCATGATCGAGGGCTTCGAGGAGGTCTTCCGCCAGGAATTCGAGAAGGTGGATTTCCCCCTGGACGTGACGGAGATCCGCAGGGCTCCCGAGCCTTTGAACTCGGTGGCCAAGGGGTGCCTGGTGGCGGCGGCCATCAGCGACTGAGATTCGCATCATGGAGCCCTGGGCCGGGGGGAGCCCGCGCGCGCGCGGGCGGCGGCCCAAGGCGGACGGGGAAGGCCCTCCCGGCCCTGCCGGGGGGGCCTTTTTTACGGTTTTCAATCTCTTTTCGATCTCTTGGGTTTTCGCCCGCCTCCGTGGCGCCCCATCG
>CAYQBW010000221.1:0-3045 GCA_964415725.1 uncultured Planctomycetia bacterium | reverse complement strand
ATCGTATTCCGTCTCTTCCGTAAGTCGGAGGGGACTTGTCCGGTTTGAGGGAGAAGGAAGCGGGGGTTCCTTCCCCGGGACGACGTTCGGGCCGTCGCTCCGCGCCGGCCCTCCGGCGTCCCCTACGCTGCCCAAGACGGGAGTGGGGGCCGGTTCAAATGGGGAGGTGGCGATCAAGTCCTGGTTTGCAACTGATGGGCCCTGAATAATCCAGGTTGGGGAGGGAAGGTGGACTTTCCATGGAGGGGCCGTGAGATTCGAAAACCTTCCTGTCGGGGCTTTCCAGGCCAACGCCTGGCTCGCCTGGGACGAGGATTCCGGAAAGGCCGTGCTCGTCGATCCCGGGGACGAGCCGGCCCGCCTTCTTTCGTGGGTCCAGGACAGAGGTGTCCAGGTGGAAGCCCTCCTGGCGACCCACGGCCACCTGGACCATGTCTCCGCCGCCAGGGAGGTGGGGGAGGCCCTGGGGGGGGTTCCCTTTCTCATGCACGGAGCGGACCGTTTCTTCCTGGAGACCCTGGGAGAGACGCGAAAGCAATTCGGCCTCTCTCCAAAGGATCCCCCCGAACTGGCCCGGGAGCTTTCCGGGGGGGAAACCCTTCCCGTCGGCGGCGGGGCCCTCCGGGTTCTCCACGTTCCCGGTCACAGCCCGGGCTCGGTGGCCTTCCTGGACGAACCGGGGGGAGTTCTTCTCACGGGGGATCTCCTCTTCAAAGGCTCCGTGGGAAGGACGGACCTCCCGGGGGGCGACGCCCCGACCCTTTTCGATTCCATCCGGAAGAAGGTGTTGACCCTTCCCGGTTCCACGAAGATCCTTCCCGGTCACGGCCCGGCCACCACCATCCGCGGGGAGAAGGGACACAACCCCTTCCTTCTGGGGATCCTGGAACCCTGAGAGAGGAGTCTTCATGAAGCTCACACTCAAAACCGAAAACCCCTTGCAGGTCCGTTCCCCCCTGCTGGTCCTCCCTTCCTTCGAGGGTGAACGCCCCCCGGCCGCCCCCGCCTTCGGAACCGCCCTGGGGAAAGCGTGGAAGGAGTTGGAAGGCGAGTTCGGAGCCGGCCGGCTTCTCTATCCCGCCCGGCCTTCCCCGGTGGAACGAATCCTTCTTCTGGGCGCCGGAAAGGCCGAGGACCTGGACCCGGAAAAGATCCGCCGCCTGGCGGGGAAGGCCCGGAACAGGGCCGCCTCCCTGGGGGTGGACCGCTTTTCCTTCGCCTTCCCCCTGGAAGATCACCCCGTTTCACCGCAGGAGGCGGGCGCCGCCCTGGCGGAGGGTCTCTTGCTTTCGGCCTACAAGTTCGACCGCTTCAAGAAAAAGACCTCCCGGGAGGACGGGGAGGAGGGGAAGAAGGAAAAGAAAGAGCCCCGCCGGGTTCTCCTTTTTCCCCGGGGGAAGGCCCGGGCCAGGGAGAAGGCGAAAGAAGGCCTCCGGGCCGGCGCGGCCGCCGCCCGGGGGCAGAACCTCGCCAGGGAACTGGGAGACCTTCCCTCCAACCTCCTCACGCCCGCCCTCTTCGCCTCCCGGGCCCGCAAAGTCGCCCGGGAGTGGGGCTACAAGTGCACCGTACTGGGGGAGAAGGAGATGGCCCGCTTGAAGATGGGGGCCTTCCTGGGAGTGGCCCTGGGTTCCAGCCATCCCCCCAGGCTCGTGGTCCTCCAGACCCGTCCCTCGGCGCCTGAAAAGGTCTGCGTCGTGGGCAAGGGGCTCACTTTCGATTCGGGAGGGATCTCCCTCAAGCCTTCCCGGGGCATGGACGAGATGCGCTACGACATGTGCGGCGCCGCAGCGGTGCTGGGGCTCTTCCAAGCCCTGGAAGGGGGGCGGGACCTTCCCTTCGACCTGGTGGGGGTCCTGGGGCTGGCCGAAAACATGCCCGACGGCAACGCCCAGAGGCCGGGGGACCTGGTGACGGCCTGCGACGGGACGACCATCGAGGTTCTCAACACCGACGCCGAGGGACGCCTGGTGCTTGCCGACTGCATCGCTTTCTGCCGCAAGCGCTTCAAGCCCAAGGCCGTGGTGGACCTGGCCACCCTCACCGGGGCCTGCGTGGTAGCCCTGGGCCACGAGGCCTCGGGCCTTCTTTCCAACCACGATCCCCTGGCCGAGGCGCTCCTGCGGGCCGGGGAAAACACGGGCGAACGGTGCTGGCGCCTCCCTCTCTGGAAGGAATACAAGGATCTCGTCAAGGGGTCTTACGGAGACCTGAAAAACATCGGGGGCCCCGGGGCGGGCGCGGGAACCATTACAGCCGCCGCCTTTCTCGGCCATTTCGCCGGGGACACTCCCTGGGCCCACCTGGACATCGCGGGAACGGCCTACAATACGCGCAAGAGAGATTACTACCAGGGCGGCGCCTTCGGCGTGGGCGTGCGCCTTCTCTTCCGCCTTTTCAAGGAGGAGGGCCGCCCGTGGAAGAAGAAGGCCCGATGAAGCTTCCTTTTCTTCTTTTTTTTCTTCTTTTCCTCCTCCCCCTCCTCCTGTCCGGGTGCGGAAGGAGGGAGGAGGGAGCCTTCCCGGGCCTCCCCGGGGGAGACCTCCTGGGCCGCCTTCCCGCGGATTCCCTGGCGGCCCTTTCCTTCCCTGATGCGGGCCCGCCTCCCTTCCCGGCCCGCCTGGTCCTGGAAAGAATGGGGTTTCGACCCCCGGAGATGGACCTGCTCTCCCGTTCCGAGGGATGGGCGGCGGCCCTCACCCCCAAAGGCAGGATCGCCCTCCTCAGGAGTCCCCAGGGCCCTCCCGGCGGGCTGGGCCGAGTCCCCGGAGATCCGTCCCTATCCTTCTTCTCCCGGCCCCCTCTCCCGTTCCCCGGTGGTCCCGTCCTGGAGAGCCAAGAGCCCTGGAGGGTCCTGGCCCGGTCCGCCCTTTCGTGGAAAGGGAACCTGCTTCTCTGGATCTCCCTGGCGGGGCTCCTGGACTCGGGCCGGGGTCGTTACGGTGGGGGGGAAAAAGGAAGGACCTCCCCTGGAACCTTTCTCCTTTCTCCGAAAGCCCGGGAACTGCTGAACACCGACGCCTTCGAGGCCGCCCTCTTCCGGCT
>CAYQBW010000220.1:914-5479 GCA_964415725.1 uncultured Planctomycetia bacterium | reverse complement strand
GACCGCCGGAGGCCGGGTCCCCGGGGCGACCCGGCCTCCGGCGGTCCCTACGGGGTGGGATGGGCCGGGACGGATCCCGAATCCTGGCCGCTGCCCTCGGGGACCTCCAGGAAATTGGAGAGCTGCCGGGCCCGGACAGGGTGCTGGAGTTTCCGCAGGGCCTTGGCCTCGATCTGGCGGACCCGCTCCCGGGTGACCCGGAAGATCCGGCCCACCTCTTCCAGGGTGTAGGTATAACCGTCGCCCAGGCCGTAGCGGAGCTTGATGATCTCCCGCTCCCGGAAGGTGAGCGTATTGAGGACCTCCCGGATGCGCTCCTTGAGCATCTCCCCGCTGGCCGCCTGGGCCGGGGCCACGGCGGTGTCGTCCTCGATGAAGTCCCCGAAGTAGGAGTCGTCCGAATCCCCGATGGGCCTGTCCAGGCTGATCGGGTGCTTGCTGATCTTGGTGACCCGCTTGGCCTCCTCCACGGAGATGCCCGCCGCCTCGGCCACCTCTTCGATCGTGGGCTCCCGGCCCTTGGCCTGGACCAGTTTCTTCTGGACGTTCCGGAGCTTGCTCATGGTCTCGATCATGTGCACGGGAATCCGGATGGTCCGGGCCTGGTCGGCGATGGACCGGGTGATGGCCTGCCGGATCCACCAGGTGGCGTAGGTGGAGAACTTGTAGCCCCGGCGATACTCGTATTTCTCCACCGCCTTCATGAGCCCCGTGTTCCCCTCCTGGATCAGGTCCAGGAAGGAAAGCCCCCGGTTCCGGTATTTCTTGGCGATGGAAACCACGAGCCGGAGGTTTCCGCTGGAGAGGTCCCGCTTGGCCTTTTCGTAGGCCTCGTGGGCGCGCTTCGCGGACTGGAGTCTCCGCCGGAGTTCCGGCGTGGTCTCCCCGGCCGTCATCTGGAGCTGGAGAATCCGTTTTCTCAGTTCGAAGAAGGCCCGGGTCTTCCTGTTGGCCCCCCTGTAGCCGGAAATCTTGCGCTCCAGCCTTTCCAGCTCGGCCACCTTACGCTCCAGGAGATCCAGAAGGGGGCGGACCTTCTTGACCTGGAGGTTCACCTCTTCCACCAGGAAGACCGCCTTCCGGCGCCGGGCCGCGATCCGCGCCCGGAGCCTCCGGGCTTCCTCCCGGGAGAGGCCCGGGTCGGTGGCCAGCCGCTCGAAGTCCTTCATGTTTGCGTAGTGAAGGGACCTGAGGGTGACGATCGTCCCCGGAAGCCTCTTGGAGAGGTCCGTCTTGCCCACTTCCGGGTCCTGCTGGCTCACCTTCAGGGTCCGGTCGAAGGGGAGTTCGCCGGCCACCACGTCTTCCAGGATCTGGATCACCGCCTCCAGGCCGAAGCCCGAGGCCACGACCTTTTTGCGGAACTGCTTGCGGGCCAGCTCGATCTTGCGGGCCAGGGAAATCTCCTGCTGCCGCGTGAGGAGGGGGATCTCCCCCATCTGGGTGAGATACATCCGGATGGGGTCGTCGATCCGCTCCACCTCGTCTTCCACGAAGATGGGCCGGGACGTCGCGGCCGCGGGCGCCGCGGCCGCCTTGGCCGGGGAATCCGAGGCGGCCACCTCGTCCAGTCTCTCCAGCTCGGCCTCGTCCAGGAGCCGGATCCCCTCCTGGGTGAACCGCTCCATGATGGGCTCGATCTGCTCGGGAGAGAGGTCCTCGGGGAGCCCTTCGCTCACTTCCTTGTAGGTAAGGAAGCCCCGGTTCCGTCCCTCCTGGATGAGGGATTGGACGATCGTTTCCAGGTCCACGTTGGTGTTGTTCTCTTGTACAGTCACGGCTCTCTTCTACTCCTCCATCCCCATGCCATATTCCAGTTTCATCCTGCGAATGAGCTCAAACTTCCTCCGGCGGAACTGGAGCACCCTCTCCTGGTCCCCCGCCTCCTTGGCCTTCCGGAGTTCCTCTTCAAGGGCGCGGAGCCTCCGCTGGTCCGCGAGTTTGCGGAGGGTCCGGTCGTTCTGTTTCACCCACTGGGAGAGATCCTTCGCCTTGGGGGTCTCGTTCCGCCAGAATGCGATTTTTGCTACGAGCGACGAATCCTCCCTGACAGCGTCGATCAAGGTTTCCCAGGGGAACGGGCCATCCTCTCCCATGGTTTCCACGGCCTGGTAAATTCCCTCCAGGATTCTCCGGCACCCCGGGTCCCGGAAGCTCTCGGGAACGACCTCGCCCAGGAGGGAAAGATCGTGGAGCACGGCCCAGAGGATCTCTTCCTGGGCCCGGACCTCCACGGCCTCTTCCGGGGGGACCCGGAAAGGATCTTCCCGGGGAGGCCCGGCGGCGGCCCGGCCCCGGCGCCGCTCCCGCCGGAAAGCCTTCTCCAGGGCGCTTCCCAGGGCCCGGGGGGAGACGCCGAGCTTGGAGGCCCCATGAATGAGGAGCTTCTCTCTGCGGACCGGGTCCTGGACCTTCCCCAGGTATTCCACGATCTCCCGGGCCGCCTGGGCGGCGCCGGCGGTGTCGGTTTTGTCGTTGCGGCCGAAAACGAGTTCCAGCTTGGCGTCGAAAGCGGGCTTGGCCTCCTCCAAGAGGGCTTCCAGGGCGGCTCCCCCCTCGTCCCGGACCAGGTCCGCCGGGTCCCGGCCCTCCCCGAGCAGGACCACCCGCACGTCCAGGGAGGAGGGGGCGAAGATGTCCAAGGCCCTTTCCGCGGCCTTGCGGCCCGCCTGGTCCCCGTCGAAGACCAGGACCACCCGCTTCTTTCCATACCGTTCCAGGAGCCGGGCCTGGTCGGGAGTAAAGGAAGTGCCCAGGCCCGCCACCACTCCTTCCACCCCGGCCAGGGCGGCGGCCATGACGTCGGTGTATCCTTCCACCACGACGAAGCGGTCCACCTTGGAGCGCCGCGCCCGGGAAAGGCCAAACAGGAGTTTCCCCTTGGAGAAGAGGGGCGTCTCGGGGGAATTGAGATACTTGGGCTCCGAGTCGTCCAGGACCCGGCCGCCGAAACCCACGACCCGGCCCAGGGCGTCCCGGATGGGGATCATGAGGCGGTTTCGGAAGTAGTCGTGGATCCCCAGGTCGCCTTTCTTGGCGAGCCCGGCCTTGACCAGGAGGCCTGGGTCCACGCCCAAGGAAGAAACCCGCTCCACCAGGGCCGTCCAGGAAGGGGGAGCGTAGCCGAGCCCGAAGAGGGGGGCGGCGTCGGAGAGTCGCCGCCGGGCCAGGTAATCCCGGGCGGGCCCGCCCTGGGGGCCTGCCAGGGTGCGGGCGTAGAAATCCTGGGCCGCCTCCAGGAGGGAGAGCAGCTTGGACTTGAGGCCCTGGTCCCGGGCCGGACCCTTCTGGAGAGGGACCCCCGCCCGCCGGGCCAGGATCTCCATGGCCTCGGGAAAACTCACCCGTTCCATTTCCTGCACGAAGGTGAAGATGTCGCCCCCCTTCCCGCAGCCGAAACACCGGAAGGTGTCGGACTCGGGAAAAACGATGAAGGATGGTGTCTTCTCCTTGTGGAAGGGGCAAAGGGCCGAGAATGTCCTCCCCGAGCGGCGAAGGGGGAAATAGGCTTCGACCACGGAAACCATGCTCAAAGCCTCTTTGATCCGCACCTTCGCCCAGGTCCAGTCATCCGCGGGCACCGGCACCCCCTCCCTGGGATCAAGTACTCCTGCTCACACGATACGCAACGGAACCACCGGAAACCCCAATCGCCGCCATGGCCGGTTGGCATACCATGAACAGGAGGGCTCTCGGAGTCCCGGGCCCGTCCGTGCAGGGGGCGCTTGTGGAGTCTCGCCGTAGTAGGCTGAGGCATACCGCCCCTGGGTCGCCCTGTCTGCGGATCCAGCCCGAAACCTTAAAAGTATAAGGCCCAAACCCCTCCGGTCAAGCCCAACTTACCTGGAAATTGCAAAATCAGGCCTCCATTCGCCCTAAAACCCTGTCTCACCCCCCAGGGAGAGGGAGAAGAAGAGCTTTTTGATCTCCTTTGGATCCAGTTCGTCCACCCTTACGTCCCCCGAAACCCCGGCGCGGGCGATCCAGGCGTCCGGGTCCGGGCCCCCGAGAGTCCGGAGGGCGGCCCGGAGGGTCTTTCTCCGGCAGGTGAAGAGCCTTCGGGCGAAAGAGGCCAGGGCCTCCATCCTGGGCCCGGGAGGAACGATAGGCCTGGCCCGGGGCGTGAGGCGGACCAGGGCGGAAAGGACCTTGGGTCGGGGCCGGAAGACCTGGGGCGGCACAGTGCGCAGGAGCTTCCCCCGGAACCTGAGCCCCAAAAGAAAACCCAGGTGGCCCCAATGAGAGTCCCCGGGCCGGGCCAGGGCCTTTTCGGCCAGCTCCTTCTGAACCAGGAAGACCATCGTGGAAAGGGGCAGAGTGGAGAGCCCTAGCAGGGCCAGGACGGGCCCCGAGACCGAGTAGGGAAGGTTGGCCACCACCTTGAGACCCTTCTCTCCGGCATGCTTCCAGGCCGCCTCCAGGACCTTGGGGTTGAGCCGGTTCTTCCTCTCCAGGACGTCTTCCACCAGAAGGGTCAGCTCCCCCCTCCCGGAGAGGACCTCCCTGGAGATCCCGGCCAGGCGGGAGTCCACCTCCACGGCCAGCACAGAGGCCCCGGCCTGGAG
>CAYQBW010000220.1:0-904 GCA_964415725.1 uncultured Planctomycetia bacterium | reverse complement strand
GCCTGGAGCAGGTGGGCCGTGAGAAAGCCGGCCCCGCTGCCGATCTCCAGGACCCGGTCTCCCTTTTGCACTCCCGCTGCCTCCACGATCGCCTCGTGAAGACTCGGGTCCAGGAGGAAGTTCTGTCCAAGCCGGCGGCTCGGCCGGAACCCGGCGGCCTCCATCCGGGCCCGGATCTCGGCAAAGGCCGGCCGGAGGGAACCGCCGCCCCCGCTCTTTCTGTTTGGTTTGTTCTCTTTACCTTGTTTCAATTGCCTGGATCTCTCGTCCCGGGGAAAAGAGCCCCCGATCTTTCCAGATCCCTCGCCCGCAGCCAACCCGCGCCTCTTCCCGCCTGCTTCCGGCCGCCAGGCCGATTCACCCCAGACTCTCCAGGGCCCGGAGGAACTGCTCCACTTTCTTTTCCCAGGAGTTGGCCCGGGCCATCTCGATCCGCCTCTCCGCGAGCCCCGCTCTCTTTCCGCCGGCCCGGTCGTCCCCCTCCGCCAGGGCAGCCTCGATCCCCTTCTCGAATTCCCCGGGCGTCCGGGCCAGGTAGAGGAGATCCCGGAAAGGGAGGTATTCCCGCGTCCACGAGGAGACCACCGGTTTCCCCAGGGCCAGGTATTCGAAGAGCTTCAGGGAGAAGGCCCGTTTCACCCAGCGGCTTTCGGGCCAGGGGATCAGGCAGACGTCCATGGCCTCGATCCAGGCGGGCAGGGATTCCCTGGGCTGAAAACCGGCGAAACGGACGTTGGGAAGGCCCTCCAGGCCGGACAGGTCGAGGCCCGGGCCTTCCGTCCGCCCCACGAAAAGGAAGGTCCACTCCCGCCGCCGACGGGCCAGCCCTTCCAGGAGGCGGGCGTCGAAGTTGTAGCGGTTCATGATTCCGGCGAAGCCGATCACCGGCCGCGACAGCCGGGGG
>CAYQBW010000219.1:0-5481 GCA_964415725.1 uncultured Planctomycetia bacterium | reverse complement strand
TGGCAAAGGCCTCTACAAGGAGCCCACCTTGAACCCCATCGACCTCCGTGGGCTCCTCCAGTTGGCAAGGGTGAAAATCCAGTGCCGGAGAGAGGATTTGCGCAAACTCGTAGTCCGCTTGAACGGTAAACCCTACGACACCAAGTTCACCTTGGACCGCCGGGGGAAGGTCCTTTACGTCCTCGCCAGGCACTTCCCCTGCAAACTGGAGCTCGAGATCCGGGGAATAGGGAAGAAAACCATCCCCAATTTGGGCGGCGACAGCAAACTTTCTTTTGATTAATTGCCACTGAAAACCAGCCTTGGAATAATAAAGTAACACCGCCTGTGTTGGATCTCAAGGTCGGGTGAAGAACCCTCAGACGTTAGGGTATTGTTGCAATAAACCTTTACCTGTTGGGAAAAAAATTAAAACCCCCGTTGACTACGCCAACTGATCCACAGATCTGACCAGTGCGCTTCAGGATTGTTGCCTAAATCCCCACTACCCTGAAATTCAAAAAAATAGAAAGTCTGTCCCCCCTCTTTGCACTATAGAATAGAGAGGAAAAAAAGCCAAGTTAAAAGACCGACTAAGGTGAATTACGAACTTTAACATATTACTCACAGAGAGAAAAAGGTTAGCAAATTTCAGAAGGTCCCAACCAAAAGGCGGGAACAAATTGTGTTAGGAAGGTAATATTTATGAACGATTTCTTAATTACACAAAAAAGGGCCCCGCCAAATATAATATGCGATGATTATTTGCTTTTTATTTAGAGGAATAGCCTTGGTTTAGATTGGAAAAGGTTACCCCGACGGAAAGGATATAAAAACATGAAACGGATTGGACTAATGGGGGTTTTGGCAACCGCCTTTATTGCTTTTGCTTCTCCTGCTTTTTGCAACGTTGAACCTGCCGCAGGCTGGCACACTTTTACCAACCTTAAAAGATATAACCAGCAAACCGGCAAATGGGAAAGCCTGCCTGACGCAGATGTTTTTATCTGGGATTTCGATGGAGACGGGTGCCGTGAATTGTACTACAATGGTAAACACTACGAGTGGGATCCATTTTTTGGCGAATTTAGGTGTGATTCTGACAACAGCGTATTTGAATTTTATGTACCCTATGGCACCCAACCACCTTTTACTGATGGATGGTTCTATTATTACAACCCCCCTTCAGATGAACAGGGCGATTTCCACAAGTGCCATGATCCCATTTAAGGGTTTCGTTTCCTGGTTTTTCGATAAATTCATGCCAAGCGAAAACCCAGTTGAAAAGCTCAAAACCGTTAAAAAGATTTAAAGATTTCATTGTCTAGCTTTTCGATTTCGTAGACGTCTTCTGTTCGAAGCGCTGAAGCATCTGCTTTAGCGCTTCGAAGATTTTTGGGATGTGAAGGTAGCCAATAACTTTCAGCAGACGGAGTTCGATATACATGTGCGTCGCGGCCAACCCGTGTTGGTATAGGGTCGAATTTTTCCAGTGATCGATTTTCGCGCAGCACTTCTTGACCGTAAGAATTCGGTCTGAACCGATCTGTCCCGCCCCGCCGAGTGGGGCACCCTCCTTAGCAGAGGGGGGATCCGCCTCGAGATGTCAACGGCTGTTGAAATCCGCAGATTATCGGCGGTCGATGCCAGATGTTAGGGGGGCGTCTGGCTTCCTGGAAGGCTCTTTCACCGTGGAAATGGCTCCTTGGTTTGTGCTGTTCTCTGTGTCTTTTGCCTTCCTGGCGCGGTCTGGGAGAGGATGGTATAGTTCCCGGACCATGACGCATCATGGTCCTCCCAAGAGGCTCTCTAGGCCTTCGTTCAGTGTATAGGACCCAGTTCCTTGGACACTAGACCGGAAAAACTCATGCTGCCACCACCTCCTTTTATAGGGTCTTTAACCTGGCCTGTGCAGGGGTGAGGTAGCCGTGACGATGGATGATCCAGGTGTTGGTTTAATCGTGGTAAGCATCCGGTGTGCCGGTGTGTAGGAGGACGCCTCAGATCGAGCTAAGGCGACGGCTAGTTTTACGACCACCGAGGGGGTGTGAAAGCTGGAAGTCGGCGGGGGCTGTGGAGAAGTTTCCCTCCAAAAGGAGGGAGCGGCCATGGGCCCAAAACTCGATCTGGAGGCAAGGATGACGATCAAGAAGGTTCACGAGCGAGCGTCCGCAGTATTCGAATCGCCAGGGTGATTGGGGGGACTGGGGGGGAGGCTCAACGCCGGTTCATTTTGGACAGAAACTTCGGTCTGGATTGGAAAGGTGAGGCCTCCTTTGGGCCCTAGCAATAGGCCCTCATGTCCGTATACCATTTCCATTGGTCCGGATAGGTTTCTTCCTTCTCGCTGTTTTCCCTTTCCTGTGAAGATTGAAGTATTTCTTTTCAATGTTCCCTGATGGCATAACCAGTAACGCCGAGGCCTGAGGTCTTACAAGGTTTTGGGGGTTTTTTCACAAAAAACCCTACGGCGTTTTGTGATTCCAAAGGGTAGGTAAAGAAGTGGGTGGTGAATCGTTCGCCTTCCTTTTCTTGCCTGACAGCTTGCCGGCCGCCGGGCGGAGGTGGTTGTGGGTGCATTCTTAGTGGAGTGTGTCCATGGCCTGGGATGACAAGGACCTTTCGCCTTCGGAGCGGCTCTCCGAGATCGCGGCTCTCCTCGCGGTGGGAATTCTCCGCCTTGATGCCAGGAGGGTGACCTGTCTGGAGCAGGGGGGGGAGGAATCTCCCGGGGTTTCACCGGAAAAGGCTCCCCGCGGCCTTGCTGTGTGCCCCTCCTCGAGCCCTGATGCGTCCGGTCGTTGACCGGCGTGAGAGGCCGAGAGGAGGTGGCCCGGTGGCCTTGATCCTTGGGCGGGAGATCGCCGCCTTGAAGAGGATGACCCTGGCACGGCTCCGGGAGAGGTATGCCCAGGTCTTCGGGGAGGTGACGAACTCCCGGCACAGGGGCTTCTTGATCCGCAGGATCGCATGGAGGCTCCAGGCGGAGGAGGAGAGGGGGCTCTCCGAGCGGGCGCGGCAGCGGGCTCGGGAACTGGCTCAGGGCGCGGACGTGCGGCTCACGGCGCCCAGGAGGAAGGAGCCCCTTGAAGTGGGGAGCACGAAGGTGGGGGCCTTCCCAGCCTCCCAGGACCCCCGGCTTCCCCTGCCCGGGGCCTTGCTCGTCCGGGATTACAAAGGCCGGACCATCCAAGTGCGGGTCCTGCCCCAGGGCTTCGAGTTCGAGGGCCAGGTCTACAAGTCACTCTCTGCCGTGGCCAGGGCCATCACGGGCACCCACTGGAATGGATTCCACTTCTTTGGGCTCGGGAAGAAAGGGAAGGGGCGTGGCAAGAAAGAAGGATGAAGCCCGGCTGGTCCGGTGCGCCATCTATACCCGGAAGTCCACCGACGAGGGCCTGGAGCAGGAGTTCAACTCCCTCGACGCCCAGAGGGAGGCAGGCGAGGCATACATCGCGAGCCAGAAGGGCGAAGGCTGGACCTGCCTCCAGGACCGGTACGACGACGGCGGGTTCAGCGGCGGCAACATGGACCGGCCGGCCATGAGGCGCCTTCTCGCCGACGTGGAGGCCGGGAAGATCGATTGCATCGTGGTCTACAAGGTGGACCGCCTCTCCCGGAGCCTTTTGGATTTCGCCAAGGTCATGGAGACTCTCGACGCCCACCATGTCTCCTTCGTCTCCGTCACCCAGCAGTTCAACACCACCAGTTCCATGGGGCGCTTGACCCTGAACATCCTCCTCTCCTTCGCCCAGTTTGAGCGGGAGATCATCTCCGAGCGGACCCGGGACAAGATCGCCGCCACGAGGCGCAAGGGGAAATGGTCCGGGGGCAGGCCGATCCTGGGCTTCGACGTGGACCCCCGGGGGGGAAGGCTCCTGGTCAACGAGGACGAGGCGGCCCGGGTCCGGGCCATCTTCGAGCTCTATCTCGAGCGCCAGGCCCTCATCCCCACCGTAAAGGATCTGGAGGCCCGGGGCTGGACGCAAAAACGGTGGGTCACAAGGAAGGGCCGCGAAGCGGGGGGGAAAAGCTTCACCAAGGCCAGCCTCTACCGGCTCCTCACCAACGTGCTCTACATCGGCAAGGTCACGTACAAGGACGAAATCCATGACGGGGAGCACCCGGCCCTTGTGGAGGGCGGGGTCTTCCGCCGCGTGCAGGAGACCCTCAAGCACAACGGGGCCACGGGCGGCGCATCCGTCCGGAACCGCTACGGCGCTCTTCTGAAGGGGCTTTTGAACTGCAAGTCCTGCGGGTGCGCCATGGTCCACGCCTATACCACCAAGAGGAACAAGCGATACCGGTATTACGTCTGCCTCAACGCCCAGAGGCGGGGCTGGCACACCTGCCCGACCAAGTCGGTCCCGGCCCAGGAGATCGAGAAGTTCGTGGTGGACCAGGTCCGGTGCATCGGCCGGGATCCCTCCCTCCTGGGGGAGACCCTGAAGAAGGCCCGCGAGCTGGGGCGCGAGCGCATCCAGGAGCTGAAGGCGGAAAAGAAGGCCCTGGACCGGGAACTCAGGCGGCACGACCGGAACCTCCGGGACCTGGCTGGCAAGTTGGGCACGAGGATAAGGGTCACGGACCAGGTGGCGGACCTCCAGGAGCGGATTCGGGCGACGGAGCAGCGGTCCACCCAGGTCCGGGAGGAGCTGATCGCCTTGGGCCGGGAAATGGTGGACGAGAAGGAGGTCGCCCAGGCCCTGGCCCTCTTCGACCCCGTGTGGGATTCCCTGGTCCCAAGGGAGCAGGCCCGGGTCCTCCGCCTTCTCATCCAGCGGGTAGATTACGACGGCGTGGAGGGGACGGTCTCGGTGACCTTCCACCCGGCGGGCATCAAGGCCCTGGCCCAGGAGTTGGAGGAGGGGGATTCATGACCAGGGGTCTCACGATCACGAAGCGCGTGCATTTCGAGAAGGGGCGGAGAACCCGCAAGGTGCTGAAAGAAGGGTCCCCGCCGGAAGTGGTGACCCTTGGCCCCGTGCCGCGCCTCTCCCGGCTCATGGCCCTGGCGATCTATATGGAAGGCCTGATCCGTGAAGGCCATGTGGCCGATTACGCCGAACTCGCCCGGTTGGCCCAGGTGAGTCGTGCCCGGATCACCCAGATCATGAACCTCCTCCACCTGGCTCCCGATATCCAGGAGGAGATCCTCTTCGCCCAGGGTTTCGATCGTGCAGGGGGAGCAGCAGGGGCAGGTGCCGTCCGGGAGGAAACAGCCCGCCTTTCCACAGGGTTTGAGGCCCCGCTTGCCTCAAGCGAAGAGACGGTCTGCCTCACCCCCCTGCTCACCGATCCCGTGTTCGTGTAATCCTCTGATTTCACTTGATTCTATGGTTGGAATCAGACAAACTGTTGCCACTTGCCGATAAGTGGAGACGATTTGTCTGGAGCCAGGAATGAAAGAACGGCCTGAAGAGATCTTCCGCAAGCATGGCGGCCAACTCAGGATGAGCGAGGCCATAAAGCACGGCATCACGCGCTACATGCTCTATTCGC
>CAYQBW010000218.1:0-5482 GCA_964415725.1 uncultured Planctomycetia bacterium | reverse complement strand
GCATGATGGGCGAGGAGGCCCGGGCCGCGGCCCGGGCCTCCTCGCCCATCATGCCCGATGTCTCCCGCACCACGTTGGGTTTCTCGCAGACCGTGACGGACTTGTAGCCTTTCCTGGCGGCGTATTCGAAGGCGGCCCGGCAGATCCTCCGGCAGGCCTCCCTCGTGAAGATCCGGCAAGAGACGGCCAGGTCCGGAGAAGGCACGTCCCTGAAGCGGGCCATCTTGGGATGGGTCTCCAGGGCCTTCCGGACTTCGGGAGGAGGATCGGTCCACTCCACGCCGGCGTAGAGCCCCTCGGTGTTCTGCCTGAAGATGGCCACGTCCACGGGGGGCTCCTCGAATCCGCCGCCCGGTTTCTTCCGGATGAAATTCAAGGGGTTTCCCGGGAAGGAGCGGCAGGGCCGGAGGCAGATGTCCAGGTCGAAGTGCTGGCGGAGCCCCACGATGGGGCTGTAGTAGACATATCCCTTGTCCCGAAGCGATGGATCCAACTCGGCCGCCGCCTCGGCCTTGGGCTTGGAAGTAATGGCCCCAAAGAGCCCGAGCCCGTGTTTTTCCAAAAGGTCCAGGGTCCTTTGCGGAAGGGGGTTCCCTTCCTTCACCCAGAACTCCCAGCCGATGTCGGCATGAACGTATTCCGCGTCGAACCCGACCTTCTCCAGGACCCGGAGGGCCTGGGGGAGGACGATCTTCCCGATCCCGTCGCCGGGCATGGTGACCACCGTGTGTTTCGCCACGACTCTACTCCATGGATTCCGAGGCCAAAAGGCGCAACAGGCGCTCCTGGGCCGCCTTGCAATACTTGTTGAACCCTCCCACGTTGGGAGGGTAGGAGACGAGGATCGAAAAAGCGATTTCTCTCTTTCCGGCCCGGAGATACCCCGAAAGGGCCGAGACCCCGCGGATCCATCCCGTCTTGGCCAGGACCCGGCCCTTCAGGAGCCTGTCCCCCATCCGCCGCTTCAGGGTTCCGTCCACTCCGCCCACGGGCAGGCTCCCGGCGAAGACGCCCCCCCAGGAACTCCTCCAGGCCCGGGTCAGGACCCCAGCCAGGATCCGCACGGTGAGCCGGTTCCTGCGGGAAAGTCCCGAACCGTCCCGGATCACCACGCCCTCGAGGGGAAGCCCAAGCCCCATCAGCCAGGCCAGGACGGCCCGCCTTCCCCCGGCGAAGCTCCCCTCTCCTCCTCTCATCCGCCCAAGCGTCTTGAAGACGTGCTCCGCCATCAGGTTGTCCGAAAACTTGTTCACCACCCGGATCACCCGGGGAAGGGGGGTTTCCAGCCGCCAGGCCGGCCTCCCGCCGGGCCCTTGGGGTAGAGGTTTCTCCAGGAGGGACCATCCCCCTTCCACGGGGATCCCCTTTCTCTTGAGCCCGGCCAGAAGGACGCCCGCGGCGAAGGCCACGGGATCCGCCACGGCCACCTTGAACTCCACGCTCCTTCCCGCCACGGCCCGGCCCCGCACGAGGAGCGTCCAGGTCCCCTTGCGCCCCACGATGAGCCCGGCGCCCCGCGCGCGCGCGACCGTCACCGCCCGGTTGACCAGGGTGAACCCCGACCCGGGAGGCTCCAGGAAGACCCTGGGGCGGAGCCCCGGCCGGGCGGCCCCGGCCACCCGGACCGTGAGACAGGCCTCGGCCAGGGTGAGGGCCCCCACGGGGGCCTCGTAGTAGGCCTGGAGCTGTCCTTCCGGCCAATCGGGGTGCACGAATTCCCTGTCGAAGAAGGAGGCGTCCACCAGGAGCTTCCCCTCGACCCGCCGGATTCCCCGGGTTTTCAAGGCCCGCGCCAGGCTCCCGATGACCTCGGGAATCCGCCGGTCCGGCACCCGGTCGCACCAGGAAGGGTCCCCCCCGGCCAGGAGCAGGAGGTTTCCCTCCAGGACTCCTCCCCGGACCGGGCCCATCGCGAAGGCCCGGGTGGTGAAACGAAAACCCGGGCCCAGCTCGTCCAGGGCCGCCGCGGTGGTCAGAAGCTTCATGTTGGAAGCCGGGGCCATGGGCTCGTCGGGGCGAAGGGAAAAAATGAGCCGCTTGCCCGCAAGATCGTAGAAGAAGGCCGCCACCCGCGCCTTCCGGCCCTTCAAGGCCCGGTGGTTTTCGAGGGAGCGGATCTCCCGGGCCAGGCCGGCCCGGAAAGAGGCCCCGGCCGGCGGAGCGGAGAAGGCCGGGAGAGAGAGAAGGGCTGCGCCCAAGGCCCCGAAAAGAAAGCGTTCCGCCGGGTTCCTCACAGCTCGAAGGTCTCCAGGTCGCTTGCCAAATGGAGGCTGCCCTCCCACTCCTTCCGGACCTGGGCCACGAGATCGGCCTCGTCGGCCCGGGGATAGAAATGGGTGAGGACCAGGTGCCTGACCTCCGCTTCCCTGGCCAGTTTTCCCGCCGCCGCCGGGGTCATGTGCCCCGGGACGGGGTGCTCTTCCGGGAAGGAACACTCGCAAAGAAGAAGGTGGGCCTCCCTGGCGACTTCCGCGAGGGAAGCCGCCTCCTCCGTATCCCCCGTATAGCAAAAGGAGGGATGGCCCGGGATCTCCAGCCTGTAGGCGAGGGAGGTCCCCTCGGCGATCCCGTTGGGGTGGCGCGCGGGCGCGGCCTTGATCAGGAGGTGGTCCCGGGAGAATTCCCCGGGCTCCACTTCCCTGGCCTCCAGGCCCGGGTCGTCCACGACCTCGCCGTAGAGCCCGCGCCAGGCCTCCAGGAGGCGGTTCAAGCCCGGCGGGCCCGCCACGAAAAGGGGCGGAAGCCCCTCCTCCCGCCACCGCGGGTTGTGCCGGGCGAAGAGCAGGGCCAGGAGGTCCGCGTGGTGATCCACGTGGTAATGGGTGAGGAGCACCCGGTCGATCCTTCTCGGGTCCACCCCGGCCCGGGGAAGGCGGGCCCAGGTCCCGGGGCCGGGATCGAGGAGAAGGAAGGATTCCGAGAGAGGATCCTCCAGGACGTAACCCGGCGGGTTCCTTCTGGCCGAACACATGATGGACCCCGAGCCGAGCACGGTGACCCGGATCCTTCCCGGTTTCTTTTCCCCTCCCGCCGCCATTCCTCAGGCCTCCGCTTTGGCTTTCTTGTCGCCGTAACCGTCGGGATGGGCCTTGTGCCACCGCCAGGCGGTCTCCAGGATCTCCTCGAGCCTGGGGAAACGGGACTTGTAGCCCAGCTCCTTCTCGATCCTTGCCGAGGATCCCACGAGCCTGGGAGGATCGCCGGGCCTCCTGGGGGCCACCTCGGCGGGAATGGGATGCCCCGTGACCTTCCGGGCCGCCTCCACCACCTGGGCCACCGAATACCCCTCTCCGTTGCCCAGGTTGTAGGCGGGCGCCGTCTCCTTCCCTTCCCGCATGGCGTCCAGGGCCAGCAGGTGGGCCTGGGCCAGGTCCACGATGTGGATATAGTCCCGGATGCAGGTCCCGTCGGGGGTGGGATAGTCGTCGCCGAAGATGGAGATCTTCTCCCTCTTCCCCAGGGCCACCTGGAGGACCAGGGGGATCAGGTGGGTCTCCGGGTCGTGGTCTTCCCCCAGCTCCCCGTCGGGGTCGGCGCCGGCGGCGTTGAAGTAGCGGAGCGAGACGGAACGGATCCCGTGGGCCCTGCCGAAGTCCCGGAGCATCCACTCCCCGACCAGCTTGGTCGTTCCGTAGACGTTGATGGGATTCTGGGGACAATCCTCGGTGATGGGGATCTTGTCCGGGATCCCGTAGGTGGCGCAGGAGGAAGAGAAGACGATGGTCTTCGTCCCCGCGTCCCGCATGGCCTCCAGGAGGTTCAGGAGGGCCTGGACGTTCTGCCTGTAGTAGAAGCCGGGCCGGGTCATGGAGACCCCCACGTAGCAGGAAGCGGCGAAGTGGATCACCCCCTCCACTTTCCCGCTCTCGAAGAGGCTTCGCGTGTACTCCATGTCCTTCAGGTCCCCCTTGGCCAGGGGAGCCCCGAGAAGGGCCGCCTCGTGCCCCTCGGAGAGATCGTCCGCCACGAGGACCTCCTCCCCCCGCGCCCGAAGGGCCTTGACCGTGTGGGACCCGATATAACCCGCTCCTCCGGTTACCAAGATCATTTCTTCAACAACTCCTTCCATTCCCGGATCACCCGGGCCTTGGCCTTGGGCGAATTCTCCTCCCCGCTCACCAGGAGGACCTCTTTGCCCGTGGCGTCCTGAAGGGCCTGGTTCATGCACATGAACGCGTATCCGCTCTTCTCCTTCTCCATGGCGGAGAGAAGGAGCTTCGCGCTTCCCGGCCTGTGGGACCTGCCCACCATGTGGGCCGCCATGCCCCGGACCCGGGGATCGGGGTCCCCAAGGGCTTTCTTGATCCGCTCCCAGGCCTGGTCCGTCCCAAGGAGAGTGCGCCCCAGGACCTGGAGGGCCGCCGTCCTGACCGTGGGAGACTTGTCGGAAAGGGCCAGGTCCAGGAGCTTGAAGGGGTTCTTGGGGAAGGCTCCCACCATGGACTGCACCACCTGGAGCCGGCGGAGTTCGTCCGGGTCGGTCTTGAGGATCTCCTCCCTCTCTCCCTTCAAATAATAGAGGCGCCGTCCGGCCCGGGCCTCCTGGCGGACCCGGCTGATCGTCTCGTTGAACCTTGCCTTGCTGATCCGCCTGGAGAAAAAGGCCTCGAACTCGGGCCCCTTGCGCCGGGCGAGTTCCATGTAGGTGGAGAGCGCCTCCCGAAACCGCCCGAGCCTCCTGAGAATGAATGCCTTGAACCAGAAAGCCTCGGGAAGGGGACCCAGGGGGGGGCGGGTCAACCGGTCGGCCACCTGGAGGGCGTCCTCCAGGCGGCCCATCTGGATGAGCCCCCGGATCTGGTCCCCCAGGAGGACGTAATTCGTGGGACTCTTTTCCAGGGCCAGGGAGACGGTCCGCACAGCCAGGGCCGGTTTGCCCATCCGGAGGTAGACCAGGTAGAGCACGTGGGCCAGAAGCCCCGGCCTGAGGAACCCCTTGGGGATGGACTTGAGAAGGGATTCGCTCCGGGCCAGGTCCTCCTTGGTTCCGCGGGCGGCCAGGGCCTGGGCCAGGGCAAGGGTGGCCCCCGGGTCTCCCGGAGCACGGCGGAGGGCCCGCTCTTCCAGGGCGATGGCCTCTTGCACCGCCCCCTGGCCCAGCCGGACCGTGCCCAGCTCGCTGAGAGCCAGGAAATCCCCCGGGTCCTTGGCCAGGCGGTCCTGGAGGTCCACGGCGGCGGCGTCCAGGTCCTCGCTCCTCCGGGCGGTCCGGGCCCGGTAGAGGGGGCGCAAGGAAGGGGGGAGGATGGAGGGATCCCTCTCGCGGATCGCCTTGGCCAGGAGCTCTTCCGCCTCCTTGCGGCGTTTTTTCACCTCCCCCGCAGGGAGGGGGGGAAGGTCGGAGACCGGGACCTGTTTTCCTGGAGAGGAAACCGTCCCGGAAGGCTTCCCGGCTTCCTCCCGGGAAGGAGCCCCTGGCTTGGGGCGGGCCCCCCGGGCGCCCCTGGGCCCGGGTTTCTTGTCGAGCCAAAGCGTAAGGTTC
>CAYQBW010000217.1:0-5494 GCA_964415725.1 uncultured Planctomycetia bacterium | reverse complement strand
CTTCTCCACCACGGCCTTGTGGACGTGGACGCCGGCCACGGGAAAGGTGTCCACCACCCGTCCCTGGAGTCCGCCTTCCCCCTGGAAGGTCCCCCGGTCCCCCACCTGGCCGCCCGATTCGGCGTAAAAGGGAGTCCGATCCACGGCGAAGAGGATCTCTTTGCCCGCCGGCGCTTCCTCCACGAGCTTCCCCTCCAGGGAAAGGGCCAGGACCTTCCCGCCGTCCCGGTCCCTCTCGTAGCCGGTGAACTCCGTCTCCTTTCCTGCCTTGCGGGCCACATCCTTCTCCGGGGAGGAGTCGAAGACCGCCCCGCTCAGGGCCGATCCCTTGCGGGAGCGGGCCCGCTGCTCCTCCATGCGCGCCAGGAAGCCCTCCCGGTCCACCTTGAAACCCCTTTCCCGGCACTCTTCCTCGCAGGTATCGAAGGGAAACCCGTAGGTGTCGTGGAGAACGAAGGCCTCCTCTCCGGAGAGGGTTCCGCCCCTGGGGAGGCGGCCCAGCATCTCTTCCAGGATGCCCAGGCCCCGCTCGTAGACCTGGCGGAAGGCCTTCTCCTCCGTCTCCAGGATGGGCCGGATCCTTTCCTGGGCTTCCACCACCTCCGGGTAGGCCTCGCCCATGATCTCCCCCACCAGGGGGGCCATCTCCCACAAGAAGGGCTCCTTCAGTCCCAGGTGGATGCCGTCCCTCTCGGCCCTCCTGAGGATCTTCCGGATCACGTATCCCCGCCCTTCGTTCCCGGGGACGATCCCGTCGGCCAGGGCGAAGACCACGGCCCGCAGGTGGTCGGAGATCCTCCGCATCCTCTCGTCCACCTCGGGGGACGAGCCGTATTCCTTTCCCGTCCTCGCGGCCAGGTCCCGGATGTAGGGGAGGAAGAGGTCCGTGTCGAAATTGGTGGGCGCCCCGGCCAAAACGGCCACGATCCTCTCCAGCCCCAGGCCCACGTCGATGTTCTTCTGGGGAAGGGGCGCGAGGACGCCGCCGGGCCTCCGGTCGAACTGGGTGAAGACACAGTTCCCGATCTCCGTAAACCGGTCCTCGGGCAGGGCCGCCAGCCCCTCCTTGGGGGGAAGGGGCTCGCCGGGCCGGGCGTCGAAGTAGATCTCCGAGCAAGGCCCGCAGGGGCCGTCGGGCCCCTTGGAGGGGGCCTCGGCGGGCCAGAAGTTCTCCTTCTCGCCGAAGCGGAAGATCTTCTCCGGCGGGAGGCCCACCTCCTCCGTCCACGCCTGGAAGGCTTCCTCGTCCTTTTCGTAGATGGTCACCACCATCTGTTCTTCCGGGATCCCGAGCCGGCGGTGGAAGAACTCCCACTCCCAGGCGACGCATTCCTTCTTGAAGTAATCGCCGAAGGAGAAGTTCCCGAGCATCTCGAAAAGGGTGTGGTGCCTGGGCGTGCGCCCCACCTTCTCCAGGTCGGGAACGCGCATGCACTTCTGGACGGTGCAGACCCTCTTCCAGGGCAGGTTCCCCTTGCCGAGGAACATGTCCTTGAACTGGTTCATCCCCGCCCCCGTGAAGAGGAGGGTGGGGTCGTTCTCGGGCACGAGAGAGGCCGAGGGAAGCCGCTTGTGACCCTTTTCCTCGAAGAAGGAGAGGAAGGCTTCCCTCACCTCCCCGCCGGGAAGGGGCCTCACTTGGGGCCGCCTCCGGCCTGGCCGGCGCTCTGGCCCCGGGCCGCCGGAGGAGGCCCCTGGTGGGCCTTCATTTCCGCCTCGTGGGCCTGGAGCACGGCCTTCCGGATCTCCTGGAGGAGCTTGGGATTGTCCGCGAGAAACTGGACGGACCGGTCCCGTCCCTGGCCCAGGCGGATGTCGCCGAAGGAGAACCAGGTCCCCGACTTCTTCACGATCCCCTTGAGGACGGCCAGGTCCAGGATGTCCCCCTCCAGGTTGATCCCCTTGCCGAAGATGATGTCGAACTCTGCCTTCCGGAAAGGCGGGGCCACCTTGTTCTTCACCACCTTGGCCCGGGTGCGGTTGCCAACGACCGCTTCGGCGGTCCCGACCTTTCCGATGCGGCGGATGTCGATCCGGACGGAGGCGTAGAACTTCAAAGCCCGCCCGCCTGTGGTGGTCTCGGGGCTCCCGAACATGACGCCGATCTTCTCCCGGATCTGGTTGATGAAGATCACCAGGGTGTTGGAGCGGGAGATGGCGCCTGTGAGCTTGCGAAGGGCCTGGCTCATGAGCCGGGCCTGGAGCCCCACGAAGGAGTCGCCCATCTCGCCCTCCAGCTCGGCCTTGGGGACCAGAGCGGCCACGGAATCGATCACCACCACGTCCACCGCGTTGGAGCGGACCAGGGTCTCGGCGATGTCCAGGGCCTGCTCCCCCGAATCGGGCTGGGAGATCAGGAGCTCGTCCAGGTTGACCCCCAGCTTCCTGGCGTATACCGGGTCCAGGGCGTGCTCGGCGTCGATGAAGGCCGCCACCCCGCCCCCCTTCTGGGCGTTGGCCACCACGTGCAGGGCCAGGGTGGTCTTTCCCGAGGACTCGGGGCCGAAGATCTCCACGACCCGTCCCCGGGGGAGGCCCTTCCCGCCCAGGGCCAGGTCCAGGGAGAGGGATCCCGTGGAAATCCCGTCCACCGGGACCTGGACCCCTTCGCCCAGGCGCATGATGGAGCCTTTGCCGTAGTTCTTCTCGATGGCCGCCAGGGCCCCTTCCAGGGCGGCCCTCTTCTCGCGCATCTCACGAGTCTCCGGGGATTCTTTCTGGTTCTGCCTGGCCACTGCTCTCAAGCCTCCTGGTATCCAAGGGGAAGTTTCCGAACGAGGGGTTTGCGCCCCAGATCATAGCCTGGAGAGGGCCCAGGACTCCACGGTCTCGTACACCGGACCTTCCGGGCGGAGCCTGCTCTCCACCAGGAGCACCTCCCGGGCCGAGGCCTTCCCGAAAAGGGTCGCTTCCTCGCGGAGAAAGGCCTCCAGGACCCTCCGGGCCATGGGCGCGGGCCTGCGCCCGCGCCGTCCCCGGGCCGATCCCGCCGCCCGTCCCAGAGTGAGATGGGGATGGAAGGGACGGCCCTCTCCGGGAAACCCCGCCCGCGCCAGGGCCTCCTCCACCCTCCCGGCCAGTTCCACCATCTGGATTCGCCCACGGTCCACTCCCGCCCAGAGCACTCTCGGCCTGTTCAGGTCGGGAAACCCTCCAAGCCCCCTGCACTCCCATTCGAAGGGGGCTACTCCATTCGTGGCCGCCTCCAGGGTGCCGGTCACGCGGAAAAGCTCTCCCCGGGGGACTTCCCCGAGGAAACGCAGGGTGACGTGCCAGAGAGAGGGATCCACCCATCGGACGCCGTCGCCCTTGAAACCGATCCTGCCGACCTTCTCCCGCAGGGCCTCCCGGATTTCCGTGGACACGGGAAGAGCGGCGAAGAGCCTCATCTCTTCATCCCTCCCCCTCGAGCAAGGGCTCCAGCTCCTTGGCGTCTCCGAAGGTGGCGGCGTAACGCTCCACGAAATCCCCCAGATCGTAGTGGTGGCTCTGGGGCCCGTCCGTCTCGAGAACGTAGACCGCCGCCAGGCTTCCCATCCTGCCCGCCGTCTCCCAGGAGAGCCCCTTCACCAGGCCTTTCACCAGCCCGGCCCGGTAGGCGTCGCCCACCCCGGTGGGATCCAGGACCTGCTCCGGCCTGGCCGGAGGGATCCTGAAATCCCCCTGGGGAGTACGAATCTCGGCTCCTTCCGCCCCGAGGGTGACCACCACGTTCTCGGCCAGGCCCCGGAGGTCCCCCCGCTTCAGGCCGGTCTTCTTGAGAAACATCTCTTCCTCGTACTCGTTGACCAGCAGGATCCAGGCCCCCCGGGCGTCCCGGGCCAGGGTTTCCCCAGGCGTCCTGGCGATCTGTTGCCCCGGGTCGTAGAGGAAGCGATATCCCTCCTTCCTGCACTCCTCCGCGTGCAGGCTCATGGCCTGGGGATCGTCGGGGGAGATCAACACCAGGGGATCCCGATCCTCGACCACCTCGGTGAGGGAGATTTCCCGGGCGTATTGCATGGCGCCGGTAAAGAAGCTGGCGATCTGGTTCCCCTCCTGGTCGGTGTTGGCGAAAAAGCTCGCCGTAAGCACGTCCTCTTTCACCAGCACCCCGGAGAGGTCCACCCCCAGGTTCTCCAGGTCCTTCCCGTAGGGACCGAAATCGCTCCCCGCGGCGCCCACCAGCAGGGGCCTCTCTCCGAGAAGGGCCAGGCTGTAGGCGATGTTGGCGGCGCACCCCCCCCGGCGGAGGTTCAGTTCGTCCACGAGAAAACTCACGCTGATCTTGTCCAGCTTCCCGGGAAGGAAATGGTCCTCGAACCTCCCGGGAAAGGACATGAGGTAGTCGAAAGCGATGGATCCTGTGATCACGGGTCTCATGAATAAGGGTCCCCTTCCTCTCTTCTCCCCCTGCTTCCCAGGGGCCTCCCGGGACGGTTCCCGGGGGAAGAGATCTTTTCATTCCTCCCGGGCGGGAGCAACGGCTTCCTTCTCCACCTCCTGGATCTCCTCTTCCATCTCCTCCTCGATGACCTTGTGGGAGACCCGGTCCTTCATGGTGAGCAGCAGAACGCCCCCCATGAGCGACCAGGCGGTGACGAGCACCCGGGAGACGGCCGAGAGGCCCGCTCCCTCGCCGGGCCCCAGGTGGGAGAAGCGCATGAAGGCCAGGTCGTAGAGTGTCTCTCCCACGCCCCAGCCGGCGGGGGCGAGGGGAACGGCCGAGGCGATGTTGATCACCGGGACCAGGACGAAATAGTCCACCCAGGAGATGGTATACCCCATGGCGAATCCGAGGACGGCCACGAACCCCGTGGAAAGGACGTGGTTGCACATGGAGGCCAGGATCCAGAGGAAGAGAGCGGTCTTCTTGTTCCTGTAGAAAGTGAGGGCCTCGTCCAGGGTCATGAGGAACCCCGCCCCGGGAAGCTTCCTCAGGAAAGCGCTCAGCTTGAGGCCCCTGCGCACCCGCCTGCTGAGGAAGGGAACGGAGACGAGGACGATGGCGGCCAGAAGCCCGAGGATCCCCAGGGCCAGCTCCCTGAACCGGCTGAAATTGGCCAGCACCACCAGGAGGGCCAGCAGGGCCAGGGCCGTAAGCCCCAGGACCCGGTCCACCACGACCGTGAGAATGGGCACGGTCTTCTTTCCCGTGTGCTTGGCGATGTAGTAGGCCTTCACCACGTCGCCGCCGGTGAGTCCGGGCACCACGTTGTTGAAGAAGACTCCCACCCAGTTGAGGCGCCAGGCCTCCCAGAGGCTCACGTCCAGGTCGTTGGCCCGAAGCAGCCAGTGCCACCGGACGGCGGCGAAACTGGCGCAAAGGAAGTAGGCCAGAGCCGCCAGAAGGAGCAAGGGGACGCTCATGTGGGTGACCCGGTGCAGGAACCCGAGCCGGACGCGCCACACCTTGCCCGTGTCAATTTCTCTCCAGAGGATCTTCTTGCTTCCACCCGGCCCGGGAACCACCTCCCGCTCCAGGTGAAGGAGGGGCTTCCCCTCCTCGTCCAGG
>CAYQBW010000216.1:0-5496 GCA_964415725.1 uncultured Planctomycetia bacterium | reverse complement strand
CCTCCCCAGGGGCAGGCGGGTGATCTGGAGGTGCCGGGTCCTGGCGGACGCGGGGGGGATCCTGACCCTTGCCTTCCCCCAGGCCCAAGTGCTCGGGGTCACGCGGGAGAAAAGGCCCACCCCCTCCCGGCGGAAGGGAAAAAAGGCCGCAACCGGGGGATTTCGAGGAGTGGTGTTCTGGGGAAAACGGCCCCTGGAAGGGGCCCGGGTCCGGGCGGTCCAGCTCACGGGCCGCTCCCTCCTGCCCGGGATCCTGGAGGCCCCGCCCAGGCTGGATCACGCCGTGGAGACCCGGACGGACCACCGGGGCAGGTTCACCTTCCGGGACCTCCCCCCGGGAAATTACAAGATCTGGATCCAACCGAAAGGCCGGAAGGATTGGATCCGGAGGATCCGCATGGTTCCGGATGTTCGGGTTCTGGAAGGGAAGATGGTGGAGATGAAACCCTTTCGGGTCCGGGTCGTCCTGGGGGATTGAAATCCGCCTAACCTACCGGATCCCTAAAAGCAGCCCCCTTTTCCCCTCTTTCCCTCGATGGAAAAGCCCTTCCCGGGGATTTTTCCTAAAAAAGGAATGATGGAATTTTTTTTCCATGAACTTGGAAGCAAGAGAGTGGAATTTCTTGGCGCCTTTCTTTCATTGAATGGTCGTTTCCTCGACCATCCTCGTTTTTTCCGTTCCCTTGATCCTTTTCCTGCTGAATCAAAGGAGTCGCCCATGAACAAGCAAGCCATCCTTTCAGCCCTGGTGGGGCTGACCGTCCTGGGTGCGCCGGCCCTTTTGGCCACCAACGGGGACAAGCTCATCGGCGTGGGTCCCTACTCCCGCTCCATGGGAGGCGTGGGCATCGCCACGCCCTGTTGCGCCATCACGGCCGCCTTCGCAAACCCCGCCACCCTCTCCACCATCGCTGGAACCCAGTTCGATTTCGGGGCGAGCCTGTTCATCCCGAGCCCCAGGGCCCGGGTGAAATCCCCCGCTCCCCCCGCCGGGGTGGGAAACTGGACGGGGAACAGCCAGGACGCGCCCTTCCCGGTCCCGGCCATCGTGATCCGCACGCCCATCGACAAGAACTGGAGCTTCGGCCTTGCCGCCGTGGGCGTGGCGGGCATGGGCGTGGACTACCGCAACAAGGACCCCATGGGGACCAACACCAACCTTTCGGTCATGCAGTTCTCCCCGGCCGTGGCCTACAAGATGGGAGACCTTTCTTTCGGCCTGGGCCTGGACATGGACTTCAACTCCGCTGATTTCGGCGCGGGGGAAGCCCACGGCTATGCTTTCGGCGCGCACCTGGGCATGCTCTACAAGTTCGGGAAGTTCGCCTTCGGCGCCACCTACAGGACCCCCCAGACCGTCAACCACGAGAGGGTCTACGACTTCAACGCCGACGGCAGGTATGACGACCTCAAGCTGGCCAACCCCCAGGAGTTCGGCTTCGGTGTCTCCTTCACTCCCACCTCCAAGTGGCTCGTGGAAACCGACGTCAAGTGGCTGGATTGGTACGGCGCCAAGGGCTACCACGACTTCGACTGGAGCAGCCAGTGGGTCTTCGCCATCGGCATCGAATACCAGGTCAAGCCCGGCCTCAAGCTTCGTTGCGGCTACAACTACGGCCGCAACCCGGTCCACGACCACGACGGGTGGAATCCCAGCACCGGGACCAAGAAGGTCGCCGGCAACACCATGGGGCAGTTCGGGTACGAGTATTTCCGTATCGTGGGATTCCCGGGCATCGTGGAACACCACCTGACCTTCGGGTTCGGCTACGATATCAGCGAGGACCTGACCATCAACTTCGCCGTCGTCCGGGGCTTCCAGAACAAGATCAAGGAAAGATCCGCCGGCGACGCCATCGAGCTGGTCTCCACGCTGGACGAGACCTCCCTGGATTTCGGACTCACCTGGAAGTTCTGACCCTTCCGCCGGGATTTCCCTGCGATCCTTCCATAGCGGGGTGGACTTGACAGTCCGCCCCGCTATGCTTTTCCCGTTTTTTTCCCCGCCGCCCCACAAGCGAAAGAGACGGGCATGAAACGACTTCTCCTCCCCACCTTCGCGGCCTGGGCCCTTCTCTGGGCCACGCCCACCCTCCACGCCACCAACGGAGACAAGCTCATCGGCGTGGGCCCCTACTCCAGGTCCATGGGAGGCGTAGGGATCGCCACGCCCTGTTGCGCCATCACGGCGATCTTCGCCAATCCAGCCACCCTCTCCTCCATCTCGGGAACCCAGTTCCACTTCGGGGCGAGCCTCTTCGCCCCCGACCCCAAGGCCCGGGTAAGGACTCCCGCTTCCCCGGCGGGGACAGGCAGCTGGAAAGCCGCGAGCCGGGACGCCTCGGTTCCGGTTCCGGCCCTGGCCCTCCGGACTTCCCTGGGCAGAGACTGGAGCTTCGGCCTGGCGGCCCTGGGGGTCGGAGGGATGGGCGTGGACTACCGCAACCGGGATCCCCGGGGGCAGACCACCAACCTTTCAGCCATGAAATTCACGCCCGCCGTGGCCTTCCGGCGCGGATCCTTCTCCTTCGGCCTGGGCCTGGACCTGGATTTCAACTCCGCCGACCTGGGCGGGGGGGAATCCCACGGATACGCCTTCGGCGCCCACCTGGGAGCCCTCTACAGGTGGGAAAACTTCGCCCTGGGGCTCACCTACCGCACCCCCCAGCCCGTGGATCACGAAAGAATCCTCGATTTCGACGGCGACGGGCGAAAAGACGACTTCACCCTGGAAAACCCCCAGGAGATCGGGATGGGCCTCTCCTGGAGGCCCACGGAAAGGATCCTCCTGGAGACGGACGTGAAGTGGCTCGATTGGCACGGCGCCCGGGGCTACAAGGAACTGGACTGGAAGAGCCAGTGGGTCTTCGCCCTGGGGGCCGAATTCCACGTCGCCCCCAGGCTCAAGCTCAGGTGCGGATACAATTACGCCCGAAACCCGGTGAGGAACCACGATGGGTGGGATCCCTCTTCCACGGTCTCCATGGAAGGACCCCGGATGAACCGGCTGGACTACGAATTCCTGCGGGTCGTGGGATTCCCGGCGGTGGTGGAACACCATCTCGCCGCGGGGCTGGGGTGGGACATCTCGGAAGAGGTGGCCTTCAACCTGGCCGTGGTCCGGGGCTTCAGGAACACCATCGAGGAGAATTCCTCGGGAAACACTTACAGAATGAAATCCTCGGTTTCGGAATTCTCCCTGGACTTCGGCCTCACCTGGAGGTTCTGACCCGTCCCGGGCCGGTTATTCGCGGGACTTCTTCCTGGGGGGGAGAAACCCGTGTTTCTGGAGGAGGGCATAGAAGGTGCTCTTCGAGGAGCCGGCCGTCTTGCGGGCCTCCGAAGCCTTCCCCCCGGCCGACTCGAGGACCTTGAGCAGGTAGACGCGTTCGGCCTGGATCCGCGCCTGCTCCCGGAAATCCTTGAGCTTTGGAAAGGCCCCGCCCGGTGCGAGCCTGGGAAGGAGGTAGAGCTCCTCCCTGTCCCGGCCTTCTTCGGCGGCGTGAAAAGAAGGAGGAAGGTGCATGGGGAGAATCGTCCCTCCTCTGCCCGCCTGGGAAACGGCCCACGCCAGGACCTCCTTCAGTTCTCCGGCGTTTCTGGGCCAATGGTGGGCTTGGAGGGCCCGGGCGGCGGAGAGGGAGAGGGAACAGTCGTTCCCCGCCAAGGCGCACCATGCTGCGGCCAAAGCGGGGATCTCCGCCCTCCTCTCCCTCAACGGCGGCAGGCGGAGGGAGCGCTCTTCCAAAAGGAGAGCCAGCCCCCTGTTGAATTCCCCTTCCAGGGCAAGGGAAGCCAGGCTCTGGGGCCCCACAGAGATCACGCGCACCATGGCCTTGCCCCATGCCCCGTTTCTCTCTCTTTCCCTGTGGAGCCAGGCGAAGAGGGCCGCCTGGGCCGAATGGGACAGGGCCTCGGGCTGGGAGAGCACCAAGGTTCCTGCCCGGAGCCTCTCCAGGAGACCCTTCTCCCCGGAGGACTTTCCCAAAAAAAGGTCCAGGATCTCCCGCTCCCCGAGGGAGGAACATTCCAGGAAGAGAAAAGGTCCCCCAGGCCTCTCCAGGCGATGGAGGGCCCGTGCCAGGAGATAGGCGCCGCTCCCCTCCTCGCCTTGGATCCCCACATTGCCCTGGAAGTGAAAAACTTTCGCCAGGGCCGAGGCCGGTTCTCCGGCCGTCTCCCCCGGAGCAGAAGGGGAAAACCATGCCTCCTCGAAGGGCAAGAGGCGTAACGCCTTCTCGGCCAAGAAGATCCTGCATACCTGGATCCCCGCCAGGACCCCTGGTGCTCCCGACTCCCAGGGCACGAAGGCCTGGCCCCCCAAGGACGCTGCCCGGCCCCACAGGTGGGGAAGGGTGGCGGGTAGGACCCAGACCGCGGGAGGCCGGCCTTCTCCCTGGAGGCGATCCTGGACTACCTCCCATGCTTCCATGGAGTCCAGACCGACCAGAAGCACTCCTTCCCGGCCCTCACCCCTTTTCCATTTCTCCCACCGGACCTCTTCCGCCAGCCCTTCCCAAGGGGATCCCCTCCAGAGATCCTCTTGTTCAGGGAGCAGAAAAACAGGGTCCATCCTATCCTCCTTGTCACTGGAATTGTGTCCGCCAGGAAGGATTCCCTCTCTCTAGGCCGGCATTGTCCATTTTTCGAGCCCCCTCGGGCAAGAATTTTTTTCGAAAATCGTCTTTCTTTTTCCTGCTTTGTCCTTTTCCGCACCACCTTGGGGGAGGTTCTCCCCGGGCTCCTTCCACTGAGAAAACCCTCCTCCCATCCCATGGCGGAAAAAAAGTGGACTCCTCCGAAAGGAGGGACCTAGCCTGTCCCTCTATGGGCGGGCATCTCTTCCAGCTCCAGGCCAAAGGCGGATTCTGGCGGGAACTTCTGGGAGCTTTCCTCCTGGCGGGCCTCCTCTTGCTCCCCCGGCTGGCATCTCCCCCGGCTTTCCCTCTCCACGACGTCGGCTTCAACCTGCACGTCCTGGAAAAGCTGGACCGGACTTCCAGCCCAGCCGCCTGGCTGGAAGAGGCCTCCAGGCTCCGGCCCGAGCGTTTCTACCCTCTCTATTGGGGCTACCAGCACCTGCTCTGGAGACTCGGGGGCCGGAGCCTGGACCTCTTCTTTCCCGCCAACCTCCTCCTCCTGGCCCTCCTGCTCCTTGGGACAGGGCGCCTGGCCTCCAGGCTGGGGGGAACCCCTTGGCTCGCCTGGATCTTTCTCCTGGCCTCGCCGGGCCTGGTGGAAAACGTCCATACCATCATGAAACAAGAACTCCCCTTGGCCTGCCTGGAGGTCTGGGCCTGGTGGGCCCTCCTTTCCCGGAAAAGAATCTCCGCCCTGGTCCTTTTCCTCCTGGCGGGGCTCCTCAAGGAGACCGCCCTCTTTTCCGCTCCGGCCCTTCTTTTGGTTTTCGCCGCCCAGCATCTCTTCCGCCGGAGGAAACCGGACCCCTTCCTTCTTCTCGCGGCCGCCCTCGCCCTGGGACTCGGCATCCTGGCC
>CAYQBW010000215.1:0-5497 GCA_964415725.1 uncultured Planctomycetia bacterium | reverse complement strand
CCCTTTCTACATGGACGTGGCCGCCAGCATCCAGAAGGTGACGGAGAAGATCGTTCTCCGCATGGCCCGGCACGTGGAAAAAGAAACGGGAGAGCGAAACCTCTGCCTCGCGGGAGGAGTGGCCCTCAACTGCGTGGCCAACGGAAGACTTCTCCGGGAAGGCCCCTTCGAGAGGATCTGGATCCAGCCCGCCGCGGGCGACGCGGGAGGCGCTCTCGGCGCGGCTCTCTTCACCTGGCACCAGCTCATGGACGGAAAAAGGGTCCCCGACCCCGGGGATTCCCAGCAAGGCTCCCTCCTGGGCCCGTCCTTCTCCAACGAGAAGATCCAGGACTTTCTCCAGAGCCGGGGCGCCGTATGGGAGCGCCACGAAAAGGAAGAGGACCTCCTGGAGCGGGTCGTCCGGGCCCTCCTGGAGGAAAAGGTGGTGGGCTGGTTCCAGGGAAGGATGGAATTCGGGCCCCGGGCCCTGGGCTCCCGCTCCATCCTGGGGGACCCGAGAAGCGCCGGGATGCAGTCCGTCATGAACCTGAAGATCAAGTTCCGGGAGTCCTTCAGGCCCTTCGCCCCGAGCGTGCTCCGGGAATATGCCCACCAGTGGTTCCAGGTGGAGGAAGGGACGGAGAGTCCCTACATGCTTCTCGTGGCTCCCGTCCACCCGGAGGTCCGCCTCCCCGTGGAAAGGGAATTGGAAAAGAGGGTGGGCCTGGAGAAACTGGCCGTCCCCCGCTCCAGGATCCCCGCCGTCACCCACGTGGACTTCTCGGCACGGCTCCAGACGGTGGATGAAAAGCGCCACGGACGATATTACAGGCTGATCCGGAAGTTCTTCGAGAAGACAGGCTGTCCCTTGCTCGTGAACACCAGCTTCAACGTCCGGGGGGAGCCCATCGTGCTCTCACCCGAGGACGCCTGGCAGTGTTTCATGGGAACCAACATGGACCTGCTCGTCCTGGAAGACCTGGTCCTGGAAAAAGAGAAACAACCGGGGGCGAAGGTCTTCCCCGTGGACCAATACCTGGCCCGGTTCCAACCCGATTGAGGAAAAACCATGGCGCTCGTGGAATTCGACTGGAGGCCGGCCCCCAAGAAGCTCAGGACCTTCGGACTGGCCTGGGCCCTCCTGGGCCTGGGCTCGGGTCTCCTCTTTTTGGGAACGGGCCGGCTCCCGTGGGGATGGGCCGCGGGAATCGCCCTCCTGGGGCTCCTGGGAGGTGGGGCGGCCTTTCTCCGGCCCACCCTTCTCCGCCCCCTCTACGTCCTCCTCCAGGTCCCGGCCTGGCCCATCGGGCTGGTCCTGGGCAACCTGGTGTTGGCCTTCATGTTCTACCTGGTGCTCACCCCCGTCGGGCTTTTCCGCCGGGCCCTGGGCAAGGATCCCCTGGGCCTTCGCCGAAAAGAGTCCAGGGAGACCTACTGGACCGAGAGGACCGGCCCGCCCCCGAGAGAGAGATACTTCCGGCAGTTTTGAGCATGACCGAAGACAAGAAACAAGCCGAATTCAAGTCGGAGCTGGGAAAAAAGCGGGCCGGCCTGGCCTCCGAGTTCCTGGCCTTCCTGGCTTCCAACAAGAAGTGGTGGCTTCTTCCCATCCTGGTGGTCTTCCTCCTCCTCGGGGTCTTCCTGCTCCTTTCCTCCACGGGCCTGGCCCCATTGATCTACCCCCTCTTCTGATTCCGCCATGGGGAAAAAGGCCCGCATCCTGACAGCCCTCGCCGGAGCCCTCCTGGTGGCGGCGGATTTCCTGGCCGATCCCCTCGTCGGGGGAACCCCGGGCTTCGGGAAGGGCCAGTGGGCGGTCCTGGTCCTTGGGACCGCGGCCCTCCTCTTCGCCCTGGCAGGGGGATGGAGGCGCTTCGGACTGCTCGCCGGCTCCCTGGCTCTCTCCCTCCTGCTGGCGGAGGGATTTCTCCAGCTCTTCTTCCGCCCCTGGTTCACCACCCTCTACCGGCCCGACCGGGTCCTTCTCCACGCCCTGGTTCCCGGGGCCTTCAAGATCTTCCGCCGCCTTCCCGTCAACGGGGGAGAATCCGTTCCCGTCCGCGTGAATTCCCTTGGTTTTCGTGGGAGAGAGTTCTCCCCCGGCAAGGACGGGTTCCGGATCATGGTCTACGGCGACTCCTTCATCGAGGCCGAATTCTCCCCCCTGGAGGAGACCTTCTGCCAAAGGCTCCGGGTCCACCTGGAAACAAGGGGAAACCGGAAGGTCCAGGTCATCAACGCGGGCGTCGTGGGCTACGGGCCCGGCCAGTGCCTCCTGAAAATGAAAGAAGAAATCCCCCGCTTCCGCCCGGATCTCCTGGTGGAAGCCGTGTACGCGGGCAACGACTACGGCGACCTGGTCCGGAACCGGCTCTTCCTGCCCGCGCCGGGTGGAGGCTTCCGGAGGAACCGGCCCCGCCTCGCGCCCTCCCTTCTGGCCGCCATGCAAAGGGCCCGCTCCCCCTGGATTCTCCCCAAGCTCCTTCGAAAGGGCTTCTGGTTCTTCCAGGCCCACGGAGGCCGCTACGCGGACCCTTATCAGCCCATCCGGATCTGGAGAGAAAAAGCCGAGAGAGAATACCGGGCCTACATCACCCGCCCGGAGGCCCCGGTGACGGACCTCTTCCGGGACGACTACGACGCGGACCTGGCCCTGGAACCCGGGGCGCCCTCGAGCCGCCTCAAGGTCCGGCTCATGGCCCACGTCCTGGGGAAGACGGCGGCCCTGGCGAAAACCAAGGGAATCCCCCTTGTCCTGCTGGTCATCCCCTCCCCCATCGACGTCTGTCCCGCCTACGACGTGAGAGTCGACAGGAAGGCCCACCCTTCCTACCGGCGCCGGAACCTGGCGGCGCCCCTCGTCCGGATCGCCCGGGGCCTCGGCCTTCCCTGCCTGGATCTCTTCGATTCCTTCAGGAAGGGCAACCCCGGGACCCTCTACTTCCACGGCACCGACGACCACTGGAACGCCGCCGGCCAGGACCTGGCCGCCCGCCTCCTGGCCGGATTTCTTGTGGAGAGAAGGCTAACGCCGTCGAAATAGAGGAGGCCCGGGCATCCGTCCCGCCGGCCCATCCTTCTGTCCCGTCACCGGCCCTTCCCGGGGGAGGCCGGTTCTTTTTCGCACTCCAGGGCGATCACCCTCACCCCGGGGCAAAGCCGGCCCTCCAGGTGGATCCGCAGGCCCCCCTCCCCGTCGTTTCCCTCGAGCTTCAGGGAAACCCCCGTGTCTCCCTCCAGGAAACGAGCCTCTTTCACCTTTGCATGGAGACCCTTCAACTCCAGGATTCCCGACTCCGGCCGGTGGAAGAGGAAAAGAAAGAGGGTCCTTCCCTTCACCGTGGTCCGGCCCCAGGGAAAAGGACCAAACGGACCCTTTTCCGCGCCGTAGACGGCCTCTCCGTTTTTCTTGAGCCACTTCCCCAGGGCGAGAAGCCTCTCCTTCTGGAGAAGGGGGATCATGCCGTCCGCCCGGGGCCCCACGTTCAAAAGGAGGTTTCCTCCCCGGCTCACTATATCCACGAAAAGCCGCACCAGGGCGTCCCCCTCCAGGTAGTCCTCCAGGGGCTCCAGCCGGTTCCACCCGAAAGAGCGGCCGATCCCCCGGACCTCCTCGAAGGGCCTGGCCCGGGCCCGGAGTCGTTTCCTCCCACCCGTAATTTTGCCGTACTCCGTGGTGGAGACGTCCCCGCACAACCCGCGGAGCCCCTTTCCCCACCGGTCGTTCACCATGAAGTCCAGGTAGTTCGGGACCTTGTTGTAGAGTTCCGCCAGGATCTCGGTGCTCCTCCAGACCCTACCGGGCTGAACCCAGTCTCCGTCGGCCCAGAGAATCGCCGGCCGATAGCGCCGGACCAGGTCCCGGATCTGGGGGATCATCTGTTCCTCCACGTACCGGGCGGGATCCCGGTCGTAGAGGGGATTCTCCCACTCCATGAGGGAGAAGTAGGTCCCGAAGCGAAGCCCCGCCCGGCGGACCGCCCGGGCCAGCTCGCCCGCGATGTCCCTCTTCGGGCCTGTCTCCGCGCTGTTCCAGGGATAGCCCCGGTACTTGGAAGCCTCCCGGCTCGGCCAGAGGGCGAATCCGTCGTGGAACTTGCTCACAAGCACTACGTACCGGGCCCCGGCCCTCCTGAAGAGCCGCGCCCACCGCCCCGGGTCCCAGAGTTCCGCCTTCCAAAGGCCCGTGAAATCCCGGTAACGGAAATCCTTTCCGTATTGCTTCTCGTGGAACCGCCTTTCCAGCCCCCCGTGGGCCCCGGTCTTCACCCAGCGGGCGTACCACTCCGCGTAGGCCCCCCTCTTGCTGTATGCGGGAACGGAATAGAGACCCCAGGTGACGAAGATCCCGAACTTGGCGTCCCGGAACCAGCGGGGCGTGGGATGGCGGTCCAGGGATTTCCAGTCGGCCCGGAAGGTGGGTCTTCTCCCCAGGGGAAGGCAGGCGTTCCCCGAACGGTTTCCCTTCTTCACCGCCACGAAGAGAAGGCGGGCCTTTCCCTCTTCGTCGGCCAGGACGAAGGGACGCCCCATCCGCTGGGGGAGCCACCTGGTTCCGTCCCGGAAGAAGACCTCCTTGGGACAGACCGTGTCGTGGAAGGCCGGCCCCCACCGGATGCCGTCGGTCGAGGCGACGAGTCCGATCCGCCCGCGGGTGTGATACACGGCGTAGAAACGCCTCTCCGCCTTGTCGTACCAGATGGATGCGTCCTCGGTGTCGAAGGAATCGATCACGGGCCGGGGCTGGACCTGGAAGGGCCCCAGGGGGGAATCGGAGAGGGCCAGGGCCTGGTTGCGGAGAAACTGTTTCGCCCCGGGCTTGTCCCCCTTGACGATCATGTAGTATTTCCCCCCCGGGCCCCGGCAGACCGCCGGGTTGACGGCAAGCCGGGCGATGGGACCCGAGGGCTCCACGATGGGGGCGTCCAGGCGCTTCCAGGGCCCCTTCAGGCTCGCCGAGACGGCCACCCCCGTCCTCTGGTTGTTCCTGAGAAGCCGCCACTTGGGATGTCCGTATCCCTTGCGGGCCACGTCTTCCAGGGCCTTCCGCCCGGAGACGCCGCGGGTGGAGATGTAGTAGAGGTAATACTTGTTCTCGAATTTCTTGATCTTGGGATTGTGGGCCGTGACGGCGTCCCAATGCCCGGGTCCCCTCCCCCTGAGCACGGTCTCCACGTAGCGGTAGGGCCCTTCGGGCCTTTCCGCCACGGCGTGGGCGATCTCGGAGAGGACGAGCCAGGCCGTAAACCTGAGGGCCTTGGGCCAGCGGGCGTAGAACATGTGCCACCGCCCGTCCTCCCCGCGGATCACGCTCCCCCCCCAGACGAACCAGCCTTTCTCCACCAGGAGGTTCGGGCCCTTCTTCCAACCCTGGAAAAGAGGCTTCCTTTCCGCGGGAAGAGCCTTCGCCACAAGACCCGCAGGTTCCGGGGGCCGACGTGGAACTCTTTTTGGAAAGGCCCCGGTGCGGCGAAGGGGAAAAAGAAAGAAAAAGGACTGGTTTAACCTTACCCCA
>CAYQBW010000214.1:0-5508 GCA_964415725.1 uncultured Planctomycetia bacterium | reverse complement strand
CCTGTCCGCCCCCTGAATAACAGCCGGACAGGCCTCCGAGGAGGGCGCACAAGAGGGGGAGGATGTCTCTGGAACGGATCATCGGCCTGGCTCCCTGGGAGAAAAGGTGGTTCCCAGAAGTTTGCCCCAGGCCCGGGAGCTTGTCCATCCAACCGGCCCGGAAAGAGACGGGAAATGGCCGGTCCCGGGGACTTTCCGCCCCGGGGCGGGTCAGAGGCCCAGTTCCACCACCAGGCCCTTGGGGGCGTAGTAGCGGGCGTAGACTTGTTTCAGGTCGAAACCCATCCCGAAGTCGAAGAACTGGAAGAAGGAGCAGTTTCCCTGGAAGGGACCGCCCACGACGCACCGGGCCAGCCGGCTCATGCGGATTCCGAAGGCGTTGAAGGAAGGATCCAGGACCGCCTGCTGTTCGTAGTAGACGGCCCCCACGAGATTGGGATCGTTGGGGATCGTCCCGAGATCGAAGTCCACCCGGCCCTCCCGGCTGGAGGGGTCGGTATGGGAGGGAAAGACGAAGGCCGGGTCGGTGTAGAGCTTGCAGCCCTTGGCCCCAAGGGGCGCCAGGTCCAGGGGAAGGCTCAGGGACCCGAAGGAGGATGTGCTCGTCCCCAGGATGTCCAGGGCGGGGAGGTTCTTGCGGTCGGCCCGGCAGAATCCGAAGTGGCGCCACACAAATCCGATATAGGGATAGGTGCCGTAGTTGAAGAAGTCGGGGGGACAGCCTGTTCCGGAATAGGTCCTGGATCCGCCCGAGGGGGCGCCGACCCACCCGGGGGAGACCTGGGCGTCGGTATACCAGGTGTAGGCGGTGAAGCCCGGAGCGTGGCCCACGAATTCGAGAAGGAAGGCTTTTCCGGAGTAGCTGAAGGGCTTGTCCAGGACCAGGGCGATGGAAAAAGGCGCGGGGGCGGAGGCCGGAGGGGGAGAGGCGGGGAAGGTCACGGTGGTCTTCTTCATCACGCAGGTGAAATCCTTGCCCCTGTTGTCCGCCCAGATCCGGCTGTATCCGGCCACCGGGTCCCGGCCGAGATTGCTCATGAAGATTTCCAGGTCGAACTTGTGGAGGAGGAAGAGTTCTTTTCTCTGGCCGTCCCTCCTGAGACGAAGGGAGCGGATCCGGAGAGGCGACGCTCCCATGGCCTTGGCGCCGTAGAGAAACTGGACGCGGCAGGGGGCGTACTTGGCCGGGACCCAGGAGGAGGAGTCTCCCTCCCGGTGGGCCAGGCCGGCGGGGATCACGAGCCGGCTCTGGGCGGGGAGCGCCGCGGCCGCCAGGGCCGCCGCGAGAAGGAGCCTGGTGAGAGGGATCATGCCGGGTCCTCCGGGCAAGGGGAAAAAGGGGGTTTCTTCCTTTTCTTTCGAATTTTTTTGGGCGCCGCCTTGATTCAATCGGGAATCGCGGGACGACCGTCGGGGCGTCGCTGCGCGCCGTCCCTCGGGCGTCCCCTACGTTCCCACCTGTAGGGGCCGCCGGAGCCAGGGTCGCCGGCGGCGACCCTGGCGAACGTCGGCCCGGATGGTTCCGGGAATGGGGAATCATCCTGCCGCCTGGGGAATCGCGGGACGACCGTCGGGGCGGCGCCGAGCGCCGTCCCTCGGGCGTCCCCTACAGCTATGGAATCGGCCGGGCTGTTTCGTTTGAACCCTTCCCGGGAGGAGGCCGTTGTTTTTGTCTTCTAGTTCTTCCGGCCCCCTGGGACCCGACTCGGCCAACGGGAGGACCCCGTGAACATAAGCGTAAAGAAAAGAAGACAGGATGAGGAGGAAGGCCTGGCCGGGGACATGACCCCCATGATCGACGTCACCTTCCAGCTCATCATCTTCTTCATGCTCCAGAAGTTCCGGACCCTGGAGGGGAAGCTTTCGGCCTTCCTGCCCAAGGACCTGGGTGTAGGCACTTGCGTCTCCCACCCGGTGCCGAAACTGGACGTCCACGTGTACCTGGCCAAGAAGGGGAGTTTCCGCTGGGTGAAGGGGCGCAAGGTCTGGACCGGCCGGAAGCTCAAGTGGAAGGTCAACGCTTCCTGGGTCCGCACGAGGGCGGAACTCCAAAGGCTCCTGGCCCGGGCGGCCCGGGAGAAAAAGGACCCCAAGCGCCCGGGCCATCCCCTTCCCGTGACGGTCCACGCCCATGGCGGCGTCCTTTACGGGGAGGTGACCGAGACGGTGGACACCATCCTCTACGCGGGATTCGAGAAGGTCCTCTTCGCAGGAGGGAGAACCTGGTAGGCCGCCCGGCCGCCTTCTGACTGCTTGGAACGGGGCTCCTCCGGGTGCAAGATGGCCCCCGGAGGAACTTCTTTATGCGAAAAATCCTTCCCGCTCTCTTTCTTCTCTGCTCCCTTCTCTCTTTGTCCCCGGAGGTTCCCGCCGGGGACCTTCCCGCCCAGGCGGGAAGAGCCCGGGCGGCCCTGGTCTTCTCCAAGCGGTGCATGGACGCCTGGCTTGCCCTGGCCGATCCCAGGACGGGCCTCCTTCCCCAGCATGTCCGGGGTCCGGGCCTCTGGACGCCGGAGAACTCCGCCGCCGACCTCTATCCCTTCCTGGTCCTGGCCTCCCGCTTCCTGGACCGGCCCCTTTTCGAGACCCGGATGCGGAAGATCCTGGAGGCGGAGATTCTCTACACCGACCGGCTGGACCGGCTTCCCGACGCCTGGTCTTTTTTGAAGAGGGGCTTCCTCAGGCCGGAGCCGGACGTGGGGAGGATCATTTTCGGGGCCTCGGAATACGTGAAGGACGGCCTCCTTCCGGTGATGGACGTCCTGGGAAGGGGACCCTGGTTCGAGCGCGCCCGGGGGCTCGTGGAAGACATCATGAAACACGCCCCGGTGAAGACCCGTTTCGGACCCATTCCCGCCGAGGGGGCCGAGGTGGACGGGGAGATGCTCCAGTCTCTCTCCCGGCTCTACTGCGCCACGGGGGACAGGCGTTACCGGGACTGGGCCTGCAGGATCGCCGATGCCTGGTTCTTCGAGGTCCTTCCGGCGAACAACGGCCTGCCCGTGCACTTCTGGGACTTCGGGAAGCACCGGCCCATCCGGGACGTGCTCAGCCTGAACGACCACGGCAACGAGATCGTGGGCGGCCTGGCGGAGGTCTACACGGTCCTCTCACGCAAAGACCCGGCCCGGGCGGCGCGCTACGAAAAGCCTTTCCGGCGCATGCTGAAGGAACTGCTCGCCTGGTGCCGGAACGAAGACGGCCTCTGGTATTCCCTGGTCCGTCCCCGGGACAGGAAGGTCCTCCGGAAGGGGACGCCCGACACCTGGGGCTACGCGCTTACGGCGGTGTACATGGGATGGCTCACCCTCCGGGACCCGGCCTGCCGGAAAGCGGTCCGAAAGGCTCTCTCCTCCCTGCCCAAGCCGGCCTACGCCAAGTGGAACGGGGCCGATTCCTACGCCGACTCCATCGAGGGGGCCCTGTTGCTCCTCAAGTGGGAGCCCGATTCCGGCGCGGCCTCCTGGGTGGACCGGACCATGGAGAAGCTCCTGGCCCTCCAGCGTCCGGACGGCATCGTCGAGGGCTGGTACGGCGACGGCAACTCCATCCGCACGGCCCTCATGTACGCCCTCTGGAAGAGCCGGGGAACCTGGGCGGAGCCCTGGCGGGAGGACCTGGGCCTGGCCGCCGAGGAGACCCCCGGGGGAGGGCTGCGGGTCTACCTGGAGGCCCGAAAACCCTGGAGAGGGGTCCTGCATTTCGACTTCCCGAGACACGTGGAAAACCTGGACCTCCCCCTGGACTATCCCAGGCTCAACCAGTATCCGGAATCTTTCACGGTGAAACTCGCGGGCCGATACCTGGTGAAAGGACCGGGGGGAGCGCGGGCCGCGGCGGGGGCACTGCTCCGGCGGGGGCTTCCCGTGGAGCTCCCCAAGGGAAAGAAGAGCCTCCTCCTCGAGGTGAGGCCACTCCCACCGGAAAAAGAGAGCCCGCCGGCGGCCCTCTTCCCCTTCGACGGCTCCCCCTTGAAGATCGAGGCCGAGGAGCTGCGTGGCCCCTGGAACACCCAGACCAACTATTCCGGGTACAGCGGATGGGGGTTCCGGGTCTCCAACGCAAAGGGTAGGGCCGAAACCGTCCTGAAAGGGACCCTTCGTCTTTCCAAGCCTCTCCACGTCCGGGTCTGGGCCAGGGGGCTGGTGACGCCCGGATTGGACCGGTCTTTCCAGGTCCAGGTGGGGAAAAAGCTTTTTCCTCCCACCCACGGGCCGGGCAAGAAGGAAGGCTTTTTCTGGCGGTTTTGCGGCGAGACGGATCTCCCCCCGGGAGAGGTCCCCCTGGTCGTCCGGGACGCGGGGGACTCCTGGGAGTGCCCCGACGCCTTCTATTTCTCCGCGGACCCGGCCTTCGACCCGGGGAAGGAAAAGACGGAGGGCGAATTCCCGCCCCCGGCGGACGGGAAGAGCCTCAGGGCGGCGAACAAGTCCGCCCTGGTCCACCTGGCGGAGAAAGGGGCGGAGACCGCCCTGCCGCCCGCCCTCCTCCGGGCCCGGGCGGCCAAGGCCCTGGGTCTGGATCCCTTGCCGCGGCGGACGCCCCTGCGCCCCAGGACGGTGGGCCACCTGCGAAGGGAGGGCTATACGATCGAGAAGGTCCTGATCGAGAGCCGGCCCGGGATCCACGTGCCCTGCAACCTCTACCTTCCCTCCCCCCTTCCTCGGGGGAAGATCCCGGCCGTGCTCTGCCCGGTGGGGCACTGGCGGGGGGCAAAGGCGGAGCCCCGGGTGCAGGCCCGGGGGGTCGGCCTGGCGAGACTGGGTTTCGCCGCCCTGATCTACGACCCCATGGGGCAGGGAGAGCGATGGGACTGGGGCAACCGGCATACCCTGGGTCTTGTCTCTCCGCTGGTGGGCTGGTGCAACATGACCTGCATGGTCTGGGACTCCATGCGGGCCCTGGACTACCTGGCCTCGAGACCCGAGGTGGACCCGGGGCGCCTGGGGGTCACGGGCTGTTCCGGCGGGGGCCTCAACACGCTCTACCTCTCCGTGGTGGACCGGCGGCTCCGGGCGGCGGCGCCGGTGTGTTACGTGGCGACTTTCTCCTCTTTCCTTGCCACCGGAATCTACCACTGTCCCTGCAGTCACGTGCCGGGCATGGCCTCTTTTGCCGGCATGGGCCGCCTGGCGGGGCTCTTCGCCCCGAAGCCCCAGCTTCTGGTCGGTGGCGCCAGGGACCCCATGTTCACCGAGGCGGGCCTCAGGGCGGCCTTCCGCCGGGCCCGGGAAGCCTACAGGGCCGCCGGCGCCCCGGAAGCCCTCGGGCTTTTCGTGGACGACTGCGGCCACGACTACACGAAGAACATGCGGGAGAGGATGTATGCTTTCATGACCCGGGCCCTCCAGGGAGAGGAGGCGGGAGACCGGATTCCAGAAAAGCCCTGGAAGGCCGAAAAGCCGGAAACTCTCTTCTGCTTTCCCGGGGGGCGCCTCCCGCGCCTGGAAAAGAGGTGGGAGGACGTGATCCTGGAACGATTGGAGAAACTCCTCCTGGAATCCATTC
>CAYQBW010000213.1:0-5511 GCA_964415725.1 uncultured Planctomycetia bacterium | reverse complement strand
CCCCGCCACGGAGGCCCGGCCCGCCGCCTTTCCGAAAGGCACCGTGAATTCCACCACCGTCCCCTTTCCCTCCTCGCTCTCCAGGCGGATCTCCCCTCCCATCATCTCCACCAGTTTCCTGGAGACGGCGAGGCCCAGGCCCGTTCCCCCGTATTCCCGGACCGAGGAGGCATCCCCCTGGGTGAAGGCCTCGAAGACGGATTCCAGGGCTTCCCGTGGAATCCCGATTCCCGTATCCTCGACAAAGAAGCGGAGCAACCCGCCCTCCGGCCCTTGCCCTTCCGCCACGGCCTTGATCGAGACACGCCCCCGCTCGGTGAACTTCACCGCGTTTTCCACCAGGTTGACCAGGACCTGGCGGAGCCTTACCTCGTCCCCCCGGACCATGGCGGGGACCCCGGCGGAAACCTCCCAGGAAAGCCCGATTCCCTTGGCCTCCGCCCGCGGCCAAAGGAGGGCCGCCGTGTCCTCGAGGACCTTCCGGGGGTCGAAATCCCCGCTTTCCAGACCCAGCTTCCCCGCCTCGATCCTGGAGAAATCAAGGATGTCGTCCAGGATCCTCAGGAGGGACTTCCCGCTGGACTGGATGATCTCCACGTAACGTCTCTGTTCCTCGTCCAGGTCCGTTCCCGCCAGGAGCTCCGACACCCCGAGCACCCCGTTCATGGGGGTCCGGATCTCGTGGCTCATGTTGGCCAGGAAACGGCTCTTGGCCTCGCTGGCCGCCTCCGCCCGGGCCGCCATCCGGTTGGCGAAATTCGTCTGCTCCTCCAGGACCGCGTTGAGATCGTAGGCCCTTTTCCTGGCCTCCACCAGCTCGGTGACATCGATGATGTTGAGGAGAACGCCGTCGTAACGCCCTTCCCGGTAGACGGGCTGCAGCCTCAAGAGAACCTCGGCCTCCCCCAGCTTCCTCTGCATCTCCATGGGACTCGTTCCGGGGTATTTCCGGAAGATCCCGATCCAGTCCTCGACCTTCTTCCGCACGGCGGGGGAATGGAATTCCTCGAGCCTCCTGCCGAGAACGCGGCCCCTGGAGGTTTCCATGAACCGGCAAAAATACTCGTTGACCTCGACGATCCGGTTTTCCGCGTCCGCGAAGACCACACCTTCCTTCATACCCGAGATCATGGACTGGAGCTTGGCGGTCTCCCGGGCGATCTCCTCCTCCATCCGCTTGCGCTCCGAGATGTCCTCCACCACGGCCTGGAGGATCTTCTTTCCGCCGGACTTCATGGAGGTGAGCGTGACTTCGGCGGGAAAATCCGTTCCATCGGTCTTCCTGTGGATCCACTCGAAACGGGCGTAGCCCTCCTCCATGGCCTGGGCGATCTTTCGCGCCGCCAGGACCATGGATTCCTCCCCCCCCGGCTGCCTTGGAGGAGAGATCTCCCCGGGATGGCACCGGCAGAAGCTCTCCCTGTCGGGAAAACCAAAGAGCCGGAGCGTTGCCTCGTTGCAGTCGAAGAACCCCCCGTGGTCCAGGAGCATCACGGCAGCCTTGCTGTTGTCGAAGAGGGAATGGAAGCGGCTCTCCCAGATTTCCGCCTTCCTCTCGGCCTCCTTCAGGGCCGTCACGTCCCGGTCGACGCCCCGGTAGCCCCGAAGCCGGCCCTTCCGGTCCAGGATGGGGACCCCGTTGGTGAGAAGGCAGACCTTCTTCCCTTCCTTGGTGAGGTTCCAGTTCTCCAGGTCCCGGATCGGCTCCCCCGCGGCGGCCAGGGAGGCGAAGATCTTTTTCACCCGCTCCGCCTCCCCGGGAGGCATGAAGTCGAAGGGCGTCCTTCCCAGGATCTCCTGGACCTGGTAGCCCAGGATCTCCTCCACCTTTTCCGAGCAATAGGTATAGACCCCCTTCTCATCGGTCTCCCAGAGCCAATCCACCAGGACCTGGAGCACATCGTCCCAGGTATTCTTCGCCGGCGCCGGCCTCCAAAAAGAGGCGGAAAGCAGGTAGGCCGTGAAAAGAAGGGGAGGAAGGAGAGGGAGGAAGAGGTCCGGCCCGCGCAAAGAAGTCCGGAATTCCAGGAAAAAAAGCCCCCAGGAGAGCCAAGACAAAAGGAGGACGCTCACACCCAGGGCCGAGGAACGGGGACGCCCCCCCTCCGGGCCCGAACGTTTCCCTGCTTTGCTCAAGGTGGTGACATCTACTCCCGGAACACGGCGAGATCGGAGCCCAAAGGAACCGGTCTTTTTATCGGAAGGAGCAGGGAATGGTCTTGACCCGGATCCCGGAGGCGGAAGAGGGGCGGCGGCCGTCTTTCAGGACCGGCCCGCACCGGGGAGGAGCCGATTGAGAGACCCGCTCCGGAAACCTTCCAGATCCAGGACCACGAAGGCGTAGCCCAGGGCCTTGAAGCGCTCCACCAGGCCCTCCCTCTCGGGGCCCGAAGCGCGGGGAATGTCCTGGGGCGGCAGTTCGATCCTGGCGATCTCGCCGTGGTGGCGGACCCGGTACTGGCGGAACCCCCTCTCCCTCAGGTAGGCCTCGGCCTTCTCCACCCTCTCCAGGACCTCCCTGTCGATGGGGGTTCCGTAAGGGATCCGGGAGGCGAGGCAGGCGAAAGATGGTTTTTCCCAGGTCCGCAATCCCCTCTCTTTGGAGAAGCGGCGGATTTCCTCCTTGGTGAAACCGAATTCCGCCAGGGGGGCGAGGACGTTCCATTCCCGGGCCGCCTCGGAGCCCGGCCGGTGGTCCCCCTTGTCGTCGGCCGTCTCCCCGTAGAGAACGGGCCAATCGGGGAGATTCCCCGCCTGGACCTGGGAGCGGATCTTGCGGAAGAGTTCGGCCTTGCAGTGGTAGCAACGGTCGGGCCCGTTTTCCCTGTATCCGGGCAGGTCCAGTTCCTCCGTTTGGAGGAAGACCTGCCTCACCTCCAGGTCCCGGGCGAGACGGAGGGACTCGCCCTTTTCCGCCTTGGGAAAGGAGGGGCTGTCGGCCGTCACGGCGAGAGTCCGCTCCCTTCCCAGGGCCTCCGCCGCGGCGGCCAGCAACATGGTGGAGTCCACGCCGCCGCTGAAGGCCACCAGGGCCCCCGGGAGGGAGCCCAGCCGTTTCATGAGGCCGGCGACTTTTTCCTCGTATCGATCCATGACTTTCTCGGGATGGGTTTCCCTCAAACTGGGGCAGCCCCGGCCGGACCGCAAGGGGGCGGACCGGACCATCAAAGAAGTTTCAGCGGAAGAAGGGTGGAAGTGGCCGGCACATCGGGGCCCCCAGGAAAAAGCACCTGGCCGTAGACCGCCAGGGGACCTCCCCCGGGGTAGGAGAGGCGCAAAGAGAAGCCTCCTTTGGCGCCGGTTTTCACCGGGTAGGCCAGCATCCAGGGGTGAGGCAGGACTCCCAGGAAGAGAGGGGCCCTCTCCCCCAGGGGAAGCCCGACCTCCGGGTAGACCCCCAGGGGGGAAAGCAGGAGGATCCCCGCCGAAGAGGCGGGCCCCTTCGAAAGGTCCAGGGACAGGTTCCCCGGAGGGACGGCGGGCCAGGGGGTGGAGGCCAGCACCGGCCGTGAAGGGGTCACCTCCAGGAAGGCCGAAAAGGAGAGGAAGTCCGAGGCCGCCAGGATGAGCCTGCCTCCTCCGGGCGGCTGCCAGGGGTCCAGGGCGGCGGGGCCCTTCCCGCCCGCCAGCCTGAGGCAGGTATACCCGGTCCAGGAGAAAGGCGGGGCCTGGAGCAGAATGCGCTTCCTCTTTTTCTCCGGGTCCAACTGGAGGAGGATTCCCTTCCGGGGATCGGTGAGGTAGATCCTCCCGAACCTGTCCAGGGCCATCCCATAGGCCCCGTCCAGTTTGTTCCAGGCGACCGCGGCGTCCCTGGGAGTCAAGTAGCCCGGTCCCGCCGCGCCCCGGACCCGGGCCGCGGGCCACCGGAGCACACGGACGGCCCCCGGGGGAGTCGGGTAGGTGGAGGACTGGGTGGCGTAATAGAGGTTTCCCCCGGCGTCGAAGGCCAGGGGCCCGGAAGGCCCCTGGAGGCGGGCGATTTCGTCCACTTTACCCCGGAGGGGATCCAGGAGGTAGATCCTGTTTCCCGCGCCCGGCCCGCCCCAACCGGGGTTGGCCGAGAGGTAGAGCCCCCCCCAGGGCGCCTGGGCCAGGTCGAAAGGATACTTGACCGACGCCACGAGAACGGCCTTTCCCGAGAGGAGATTCAGCTGATATACGCCGCCGCGGGTGGATTCGGCGGCGAACACCCCCTTGGTGGTGCTCCGGACGAAGGCCCCCGTGGTTCCCGCGGGAAAGGCGTGGAGCAGAACAGTCTTCTTTCCGTCCCACCGGAACAATCGGTTCCCCTGGAAGAAGACCAGGTCCCCGCCGGGAAGGACGTCCATTCCCGCCGGGAAGCTCCCGCCCTTCAAGGCCAGGAGGGTCCTGGAGGAAAAGCCCGGGGCGGGAACCTGGGCGCGCCCGGGACCGGGCCAGGAAAGGAGGAGGCAAAGCAGGAAGGACCGTCTCCGGAAAGACATGGTTTACCTCCTACCTGCGGGCCGCGCTGAAGGCGCCGGACCGGTCCCGGACGGCGAAGCCGATGGTGAAGAGAAGCCCCGGGGGCAAGGGCCCCGCCCTGAACTCCACCCGGGTCTGCGAGTAAGGTCCCGGGCGGAAGGCCCCGAGCAAGGCGGCCGCGGCTGCGGGCATTCCGTCCAGGGAGGCCTCCAGGGAGGCCGGGTCCAGGTCCAGGAGCCCGTCGGGGTCGGAAAAGATCACCCGGAGACCGCCTTTCGAAAAGAGGATCTCCACCCTGGGTCCCCGGGGGGAAACGTTTCCCCGGGAATGGAGGACCGCCACGGCGTCGATGTCGGCGCTTCCCCCCGGGTCGTAGATGGTCCTTCCCCGGCTGTCCCTGGCCGCTCCCGAGACGATATCGACAAGCCGCACGTAGCGGATCCTGGACAGGTCCACTTTCCCGGCACGGACGAGGGGGTCCGTCTTCAGGTCCGCCAGGTCGAAAGGATCGCCGCCCGCCCTGCAGGGATCCAGGGGATCGATCCCCGGGCGCCTGGCGGGGTCGGCGAGGACGGGCGTCATGCCGCCCAGGTTCCGGCAACACCCCATGGGAAGGGTCCCGAAGGGGCCCGGGTTCTTCCGGGGGCCGTCGTAGAGGCTTGGGAACCGGGCGAAATCCCTGCCGTTGGAGGAAACCTCGACGAAGAAGAGTTCGGCGAATACGTTCAGCCCTTTTCCGGTGAAAAAGGGATTTTCGAAGACCAGGAAATCGGCCCCGGGGCCGTCGGTGATCTCCACGTCGAATCCCAGGGTCACCGAGCCCCCCGCCCCGAGGGAAAGCACGTGGGTGGAGCCGGCGTAGAAACCCCTGCCCGCGGGCGGGCCCAGGACGTTGGAGGTCTTGAAGATCCCCGGTCCCGTCCCCTTGTGGAAAGAGACAACCCTGGAGGCGTAGGGACTCGGGGTCTGGGCGAAGAGAAGCGGCGCCAGGAACAAGAGGGCCGCGGGAAGAAGGAAAGATTTCACAGGACGTTCTCCTTCCGCGAGAGAAACAACCCACCCCCG
>CAYQBW010000212.1:0-5544 GCA_964415725.1 uncultured Planctomycetia bacterium | reverse complement strand
AAGACCTTCGTTTCGGTCAACCTGGCCCTGGCTGCCTCGACGCCCGTCCTTCTCCAGGATTGCGACGTGGAGGAGCCCAACGACCACCTCTTCCTCCGGCCCGAATGGGAGGGCGAGGAACGGGTCACCCTTCCCGTCCCGGTCTTCGACATGGACAAGTGCACCCTTTGCGGGGCGTGCCGGGAGGCCTGCAGGTTCCACGCCATCGCCATCCTGGGGGACAAGCCCCTGCTCTTTCCCGAACTCTGCCACAGTTGCGGGGTCTGCCTGGAGGTTTGTCCCACGGGCGCCATCACCGAAAAGCCCCGGGCTTTCGGCACCATCTCCAAGGGCCGCCGCGGGAAGGTCCGCTTCGTCCAGGGCAAGCTGGACGTGGGGGAAGCCCGCTCCTCGCCCCTGGTGGAGGCCGTTCGGGCCGAGGTGGAGCCGGGCCTTCCGGTGATCGCCGACTGCCCGCCGGGAACGTCCTGTCCCGTCGTGGCCGCCGTGACGGGGGCGGATTACGTGCTTCTCGTCACCGAGCCCACGCCCTTCGGGCTTCACGACCTGGAGCTTGCGGTCCGGATGGTCCGGGCCCTGGGGCTCCCCTCGGGGGTGGTGATCAACAAGTCCGACCTGGGGAACGGCGAGGTGGAAGCCTTCTGTGAAAAGGAAGGCTTACCCATCCTGGCCCGGATCCCCTTCCGGAAGGAGGTGGCCCGGGTGGTTTCGGCCGGGGGGATGGCAGCCAAAGAGATCCCGGGCATGGAAAAACTCTTCCGGGGGCTCTGGGAGAGGGTTCTCAGGGAGGGAGGGGCATGAAGCAGATCGTCGTCCTCTCCGGGAAAGGCGGGACGGGGAAGACCTCAATTTTGGCCTCTTTCGCCGCCTTGTCCGGTGAATGCGTGCTTGCGGATTGCGACGTGGACGCCTCCAACCTGGCCATCCTGGCCGGCGGCGTGGAAGGGGAGGAGGAGCCCTTCTTCGGCGAGGGCGTCGCCCGGGTGGACCCGGAGCTTTGCTCGCGGTGCGGGAAGTGCGAAGAGGCCTGCCGGTTTCACGCCGTCGCCCTGCCCAGCGCACCTGGCGGAGAACCCGCCGGGCCGGCCCGGGTGGTGGAGATCGCCTGCGAGGGGTGCGGGCTTTGCGGAATCGTCTGCCCCGAGGGGGCGATCACCATGGAGGACCGCCGCTCCGGGACCCTGGTGGTCTCCGAATCCCGCCACGGGCCCATCGTCCATGCCCGCTTGCTTCCAGGGGAGGGAAACAGCGGAAAACTCGTGGCCATGGTGAGGGAGAAGGCCAAGGGGATCGCCGCCGGGAAGGGCCTGGACCTGGTGCTCGTGGACGGCTCGCCGGGCATCGGGTGTCCCGTCATCTCCTCCCTCGCCGCCGTGGACGGGGCTTTTCTCGTGGCCGAGCCCTCGGTCTCGGCTCTCCACGACCTGGAGCGGATCCACCAGCTCCTGGAGCGCTTCCGGATCCGGGCCTGCCTGGTCCTCAACAAGTTCGATCTCCAGCCCGAGGTGGGGGAGCGGATTCTCGCCTTCTGCCGGGAGGCGGGGATCTTCCCCGCCGGGAAGGTCGCCTTCGACCCTCTTTTCCTGGAGGCCCTCCGGGAGGGCAGGTCCATCGTGGAGTTTGCTCCCGGAAGCCGGCCCGCCCGGGCAGTGGAAGAAGCCTGGCGGGGGGGAAAAGAATTCCTCAAGATATAAAGAAGAAGAGACAGAGATTCGGCGGACTCCCGGGCCCCCAGGTCACGCGAGGGAGGTAGAAATGCGGATCACCGTTGTCGTGGAGGATGGATCCCCGGATCCGGACCTCCGGGTGGAACACGGGCTCTCCCTCCTGGTGGAGTTCTCGGGGGGAAGGATCCTTCTCGACACGGGCACCGGCAAGGACACGCTCCTGGAGAACATGAAGTCCCTGGGCCTGGACCCGGGGGCGGTGGACGCGGTGTTCTTGAGCCACGGCCATTACGACCACGGGGGAGGGCTTCCCGCCCTGGTGCGGTGGAGAAAGGGCCTGGACGTCTACGCGAGCCCCCTGGTCTTCCAGAGAAGCTGGGTCCTGGAGAAAGACCTTCCCCCGAGAGACGTGGGCCTGGGGTTTCTCCGGGAAGACCTGGAAAGGTCCGGGGCCGTCTTCCATCCGGTGCAAGGGATGGTGGAGGTCCTTCCTGGAGCCTGGGCATTCGGTCCCGTTCCCGGGCCCTGGACCCACGCCATGAAGGGCTTCTGGCTGGATCCGGAAGGCCGGAATCCAGATCCCTTCCGCCACGAGAGCATTCTTCTCGTCCGGGAGGAAGGAGGTCCGGCGCTTCTCTTTACGGGATGCTGCCACAGGGGGGTTCCCAACACCTTGCGGGCGGGAAGGCGCCTCCTCGAGGGCGGGAAGGTGGAGATCCTCCTGGGAGGGCTTCACCTGAGGGCCGCCCCGCCCGGGGAGGTGGAGAGCGCCGCCCGGGCCCTGGAGGAGGCGGGCGTTGGGACCCTCTGGATCGGGCACTGCACGGGAGAGGCCGTGGTGGAGGAATGGGCCCGGCGACCTTCCTTCGATGTGAAGCGTCTCCAGGCGGGCATGGTCCTGGAAGTCCCGCTCCGCTCCTGAGGTCCCAAATCCTGGACGCAGGAGGGGGCCCCCTGGTAGAAAATCCCGTTCTCCCTCGCCTGCCCCCCCTCGAGGCGAGGGCTTTTGGTGTCTTCCCCCGAATTCGACGGCGAGGAGCCCCATGAAGAACCGGTTTCCCGGAGGTTGGTGGAAGGGCGTGTTCGCCCTGGTCTTCATGTTTTTGTTCGGAACGGCCGGAGTCCTTCCCGCCCAGGCCTCGGCCCCGGCCCACGGCACCGCCGGCGGGTCCCTGCTGATCGGCATCGACTGGATCGTCCTGGCGATCTTCTTTATCTGCGTCGTGGCCATCGGCGTGGCCGCGGCCAAGACAGCCGGAAAGAACACATCCGAGTTCTTCCTGGGCGGGCGGGGAATGCCCTGGTGGCTCTTGGGGGTCTCCATGGTGGCCTGCACCTTCTCCTGCGACACCCCCAACCTGGTGACGGACTTCGTTCGGACCAACGGGGTCGCGGCCAACTGGAACTGGTGGGCTTTTCTCATCACGGGGATGGTGACGGTCTTCATCTACGCCCAGCTCTGGCGTCGCTCCCGGGTCATGACGGACCTGGAATACTATGAATTGCGCTATAGCGGAAAGTCGGCGGCTTTCATCCGGGGCTTCCGCGCCCTCTATCTCGGGGTCTTCTTCAACTGCCTGATCATGGGCTCCGTCACCCTGGCGGCCATCAAGATCGGGCAGATCATCTTCGACCTGGACCCCCTTCCCACGGTGATCCTGGCCTCCATGGGCGTGGTGATCTACGCCACGGCCGGGGGCATCAAGGGGTGCATCTGGGCCGATTTCTTCCAGTATTCCATCGCCATGTTCGGCGCCGTCTACGCGGCGGTCGTGGCCGTCTCCCAGCCGGAAGTAGGGGGGCTTTCGGCCCTCCTCCACAAGTTCAGCACCGACCCGGCCCTCAAGGGGGTCCTGCAGTGGATGCCCGACTTCCACAACTGGCTGGAGTGGGTTCCCCTCCTCCTGATCCCCGTGGCCGTCCAGTGGTGGGCGGTGTGGTATCCCGGCGCCGAGCCCGGCGGCGGGGGATACATCGCCCAGCGTATGCTTGCCGCCAAGGACGAGAAGAACGCCGTGGGGGCCACCCTCTTCTTCAACTTCATGCACTACGCCATGCGCCCCTGGCCCTGGATCGTCGTGGCCCTGGCGTCGATGATCTGCTTCCCCACCCTGGCCAGCCTGAAGGCCGCCTTCCCTGGGATCGATCCGACGTATTTGAAGCAGGACATCGCCTATCCCGCCATGATCGCCAGGCTGGGCCCGGGATTCCTGGGACTCGTGGTGGCCTCTCTCATCGCGGCCTACATGTCCACCATCGGCACCCACCTCAACTGGGGTTCTTCTTACGCCGTCAACGACTTCTACCAGCGCTTCGTCCGCAAGAAGGCGAGCCAGAAGGAGCTGGTGCTGGTGGGCCGGATCATGACCATCCTGCTCATGGTGATCGCCGGGTTCTTCGCCCTTTGTTTTCTGCAGAACGCCCAGCAGGCCTTCAATGTGCTTCTCCTCTCCGGCGCCGGCACGGGACTCATCTACCTGCTCCGCTGGTTCTGGTGGAGGATCAACGCCTGGACGGAGATCGTGGCCATGTTCGGCGCCACGGCCATCGCCTGCGTCCTGGTCTTCGCCGTGGGAAACCAGGGCATCCTGAAACTCTACGTGGGCACCTCCCTCGTCTCCGACCAGGTCCACGCCGTGGAGGATCCCCAGGCGGCCAAGGTCATCCTGGCCGAGAGGAAAACCGCCGCCGCCAAAGAGGCAAAACTGGCGGAAGAGCTCCAGGTCCTGGTGGACAAGTGGAGAAAGGCCAGGCACGTGAGCCCCAAGGCCCGGGACGAGGCCCGGAAGGCCTATGACAAGAAACATGAGGAACTGGAAGCCTTCCGTTCCAGTCACACCGTGCCCGCCCTGGCTCTCGCCATGAAGAAAAAACCCTGGGTGCCGGCGGCGGAGAAGTTCAAAAAGGCCCATTCCTCCCTGGGCGGCGTGGTCAAGGGAGGAGTGATCTATTTCTATGATACCGTCATCGAGAGATTGATCTTCCCCATCCAGTTGCTCATCGCCGTCATCCTGGTCACCATCCTCTGGATCCTCACCACCTTCCTCACCCCTCCCGTGGACAAGGAGACCTTGCGGCGTTTCTACAAGCTCTGCCATCCCGGCGGTCCCGGCTGGAAGAAGGTGGTCCTCGAGGCCCGGGCCGAGGGGGTGGAGATCGACCAGAGGAACGCTATCGGAGACTGGAAGCTTCCCTGGCAGATCCTCTGCGTCTTCTTGGGGTGCGTGTCGATCTACACCTCGCTCTTCGCCGTGGGAAGCTTCGTCTACGGAAGAGTCCTGCACGGCGTGATCTTCACCGTCGTGGCCGTCGTGGCCACGGTCCTCCTCTTTGGGACCATCGGCAAGATCGGCATCGAGCGGGCTGCGGAGAAAGAAGCCCAGGCCGAGTAGTCGGCGAGGCGCGAAACTGGGAGGGCCGGCGCAGACGGGCTCCGGCCCGTCCCTTCCCGCTTGGCTTTAGGCCCGGAAGGGCCCCGGCTTACTTGACTTTCTTGTAGGTCGCCTTGGTCACGTTGTTGGAGATCGTGAGGGTCTCTCCCTGGAGCTTGTAGGTGACCTCTCCCCCGACCTTCAGCTTGAGGACCACGTCGTTTCCTTTGACAGTGTAGGTGGCGGGCTGCTTCAGCCCCCCGACCGACGTCTCCGCCGTCCCGTCGCTCTTGAAGACCAGGTAAGTCTTGTCCAGGTAGGCCTTGTCCTGCTTCTTTCCCGCGAAGGTGTATTCCGTGGGCTTCCACGTGCCGACCAAAGCGTTCTTGGATCCGCAGGCGGACAAGAAGAAAGGAAGAAGAGCGAGTCCGAGGAAAGCGATTCTCTTCAAGAGTAGGCCTCCAGTGTTCAAGAGATTAGGGGCGGCGGTTCGGGGCATCCTCCAC
>CAYQBW010000211.1:0-5577 GCA_964415725.1 uncultured Planctomycetia bacterium | reverse complement strand
GCCCAGGAGAAGGGAGGTTTCAGGCTCCAGGAATTCAACGGGGGCCTCCGTTTCACCGGAAGCTACCGCAAGGACACGACATCCGCTTTCGGGACGGACCTTTCCTACTGGGAGAAACGGTTCCGAGAAAACGTCTTTCTCGATTTCACGGGCTACTACTACCACCCCCTCCTCCTCTCCTTCCGCGTCCAGGCCGACCTGGGCCTGGAACAATCCTCCACGGGGGGAGACTACGAAAACCTGGGAGGAAACATCGACAACCGCAACATCGGCTACCGGGGAGACGTCGACATCCTGAAGGAGCACCCCTACCCCCTCCATCTCTACACCCTTCGACGGGAGACAAGGAACCGCCAGCTCTTCGCCAGGCCCACGGAGGCGGTGATCACCGAGACTGGCCTGGATCTCAGGGCCCGCAAATGGTGGATCCCTTCCTTGTTTCACTACCATCACTACACCTACAACGGCACCTGGAGGGACTTCCGGGACGAGCGAAGGGACAACTTCCACCTCCAGGGCAACCGGTCCGAAAGGGGCGCCTACTACGACTACTCGGTGGAATACAACAAGGTGAACACCCTCTACACCTCAAACCGTTACGACGACCTCTTCGCCTTTGCTTCCACCCGTCACGACCTGGACGGGAGAGGAAAATCCTCCTTCTTCAACAGGGCCTTTCTCCGGGACCAGGCGGGGAGCATTTCCAACCGCCACTGGGGATACGATTCCACCCTGCGGGTCCAGTATCTCCCCCAGCTCTACTCCCTCCACTCGGCGGGCTTCGACCGCTCCGAAAGGAGGGGAGGTGCGAAAAACGAAAACCTTCGTCTCAACTCCTCCCTTCACCATAGGCTCTACGAAAGCCTTGACTCCCAGGTCGCAGGAAGGATGGAACGAAGCGATTTCGACGAGGGAAGGATCGACCGTTACGGCGGTGACGCAGGCTTCGCCTACAAGAAGAGGACTTTCTTCGGGAGTCTCTACGGTAATTTCTCTTTAGGGTATTTCCTCCAGGACGAGGAGTTCAAGGACCTCCTCGTCAGCGTCCTGGACGAAGGGCATGCGGTGACCCAGGGCGTCCCCATCTTCCTGGACCACCCCGGGGTCATCCTCTCCACCATCGTGGTCACCGACGAAACCGGCCTCATCCTGTATTCCCAAGCGGCCGGGGACTACACGGTAAGCCACGAAGGCCTCCAGGTGAGGATCGACATCCCCCTGGGGAGCCGAATCTCCACGGGCCAGACCATCCTGGTGGACTACGACTACAGGCCCTACCAGGACAGGAGGTTCGAGACGCGTACCAAGAACATGGGGGTCGGTTTCCGAGTCCTGGATTTCTTCTCCCTGGAACTCGGCATGGACAGAATGCGACAGGATCTTCTCTCCGGAGCCGGCGGAGAGACCCTGGACCACCTGAGGACCAGGAGGGCCCGGGCGAGGCTCTTTCAATGGGACCAGTCCTTCTCCGTCCTCTACGAAGAGAGGAAGTCCAGGCTCACCCCTTACGACAGGTTGACTTTCGACCTGGGGGGAGGGTTCGACCTGGGCCGGGCGACCCGGTTGAACCATGGAGTCACCTCCTGGTGGACCAAGTACCCCGACGCGGGCGACATGGAGAGGGGGCGGGGTCTCTTTCTCGAACTCGACTCCGGCTCGCGGGATGCCACCTTCCTCTCCCTCAGGGGGACCTACAGGGAGACCCACCTGCGCAGCGACAACGGGAAGGGTTACAATCTGGAAGGCAGGTTCTCCCACCGGTTCAGGAAGACCACGGTCGGCCTGGAGTTTCAGTTCCTGAAGGAAAGATACAAAATCGCCTCCGACCGGGAATACGTAAACTTCAAGATATTCCTCGAGAGGAAATTCTAGTGGGCAAGAACGGATCCATCCCCCTTCTCAGGCCCCATGGCACGGCCGGGCTCCTTCTTCTCCTCTCTTCCTGCGCCGGGGGGCCCGCGGTGTTCACCTGGCGGTCGCCGGAACCTCTTTCCTGGCCCAGGAATCCCAAGGGCCCCTGGATCGAGTTCCTCCTGGCCTACAGGGGAACGAGGGACGTGGAAAGAAAAAGGGGCTTCTGGGAGGGTCTCTCCAGCCTGCTCGCCGGCTCCCGGGAGGAGCGCCTGGTCTCACCCTCGGGCCTGGCCTTGGACAGCCGGGAGAACCTCTACGTGGCCGACCCGGGCAAGCAGGCCCTGCATAAGATCTCTCTCAGGACGGGAGTTCACCAGGTCTTCACACACTCCGCCGGGGGGACCTTTCAGACGCCCGTGGGGGTCGCGGTCGGGCCGGAGGGACGGGTCTTCGTCTCCGACTCCGCCAGGGGGACGATCACCGTCCTCTCCTCCTCCGGGAAGGTCCTGGGAGAGATCGGAAAGAAGGGGGAGATCGGCAGGCCCACGGGAATGGCCTGGGATCCCCTGAAGGGCCGCCTGCTTGTGGCCGACACCACCCGGGGCAGGATCCTGGCCTTCCGGGCCGACGGCGTGCTCCTTGGGGCCTACGGTCGCAGGGGCGCCGGGCCGGGGGAGTTCAACTACCCCACGGCCGTGGCCGTCTCCAGGAACGGGCTGGTCCTGGTCTCGGACAGCATGAACTTCAGGGTCCAAGTCTTCTCTCCCGAAATGAAACCCATCCGGACCTTCGGGATCCCCGGGCGGGGCCCTGGGAACTTCGCCTGCCCCAAGGGAATCGCCCTGGATTCCCGGGACCATGTCTACGTGGCGGACAGCATGTTCGACAACGTCCAGATCTTCGACCTGGAAGGCAGACTGCTCCTGGTCTTCGGATCGAGAGGAACCGCCCTGGGCAGGTTCTACCTTCCCTCGGGCCTCTTCATCGACAGCAAGGACCGGATCTTCGTCTCCGACGGCGGAAACGCCCGCGTTCAGGTCTTTCAGTTCCACGAGGCGCCGAAATGAACGATTCCATCCGTCAAGTTTCTTCCCTTTACGTCCCGGCGGCCGCCGGGTTCCTTTTTCTTTTCCTCCCTTCCCCCCTTCCGGCCCAGACCTCCATCGCGAACACCAAGCACAACCTTTCCGTCTCCGGCCCCGGACCCTACAAGGCCCTTTCGGAGACCCGGATCTGCATCTTCTGTCACGCCCCGCACAACGCCCGGATCCAGGCTCCCCTCTGGAACCGGGAGGACTCCGTGACGACCTATCTCACCTACAAGAGCTCCACCCTTACCCCCGGCCTGATTTCCCAGCCCAACGGCTCCACCAAGCTCTGCCTCTCCTGCCACGACGGGACGATCGCCCTGGGAAACGTGGTGAGCCTCAACTCCGAAATCTCCATGGCCTCGGGCCGGCGATACCTTCACAGCGGATCGGGCTACCTGGGCACGAACCTCCAGGACGACCACCCCGTGTCCTTTTCCTACGCCGCCTCCAAGGGCGGAACGGGACTGGGCTTCCGCCTTCCTTCCATGATCACGCCGCCCGTGCGGCTCGATTCCCAAGGCATGGTGCAGTGCACTTCATGCCACGACCCCCACAAGGACATGCACGGGATGTTCCTCAGGACCGAAAGAAGGAGGGGAAAGCTCTGCCTTTCCTGCCACGACCCGCTGGGGTGGACATCTTCGGCCCACCGCAACTCTACGGCCGGATGGAACGGCGCGGGGCTCAATCCCTGGCCCAAGGCCGCGTATACGACGGTGGAGGAAAACGCATGCGAGAACTGCCATACCCCTCACGGAGGGAACCATCCAGAGCGCCTCCTGATCTTCAGCGCCGAGGAGGAGAACTGTCTGAGGTGCCACGACGGGAACGTGGCTTCCAAGAACATCCAGGCCGACATCTCCAAGCCTTACGCCCACAATGTGGCTTCATGGAACGGGGTCCATGACCCCACGGAGAACCCCCTCACCATGGCCCGCCACGTGGAGTGCCAGGACTGTCACAACGCCCACTACGCCCGTTCCGGTGAAGTCGCGGCCCCGGGGGTTCCCGGTCCCCTGGAAGGTGTCTCGGGCATCGACTCCAGCGGGAACCCCGTCTCCAAGGCCTCCTTCGGCTACCAGGTCTGCTACAAGTGCCATGCCGACAACCACGGCTCCACGCCCCTGGTTCCCAGGGTCATTCTCCAGATGAACGTGCGCCTGGAATTCTCCCTGGCCAACCCCTCCTTCCATCCCATCGAAGGACCGGGAAAGAGTTCCGACGTGCCCAGCCTCCTCCCGCCCTGGACCACATCGAGCGTCATGACCTGCTGGGACTGCCACGCCGGAGACGGATCCTCCGCCAAGGGTCCCCACGGATCCTCCTACCCGGGACTCCTGAAGAAGAGACTGGAGACAGCCGACTACACCACCGAGTCCTCCTCGGCCTACGCCCTTTGTTACGAGTGCCACAGCCGAAGCGCCATCATCGGGGGCATGGGCGGCGGAGGATCTTCGGGTTTCCGCCTCCACCGGAGACACGTGGTGAACGAAAGAACCCCCTGCACCGTGTGCCACGATCCCCACGGGATCTCCTCCAACCAGGGGAACAGCACCAACAACTCCAGGCTCATCAACTTCGACACGCGGGTGGTCTTTCCTTCCAAGCGGGTTCCCGGGGTTCTCCGCTTCGAAGACCGAGGATACAGGCGGGGCTCGTGCACCTTGCTCTGCCACGGAAAAGACCACGCCGACAAGGGTTATTGAACTCCTCCCCGACCCCGGCGGGAGAGGGGGAGGAGGCCCCTTCCGCTCACGTTCCTAGGCAGGCGGAGCCCGCCGCCGGGCGCCTAGGGGCGGTCGTGGCCGGCGCGGCCGTGCCTTGCGTGCTCACCAGCCGGGCCGACGACGAAGAGACCAAGTTCCTCTCCATCCTCCTGGGCTGAGGTCCTTTCCGAAACACTTGGGAGGCGTCTTTTCCGGGAAGCGCCACTCCACCCTGTAGTCCCGTTAAAATAAGAGCCGGGGCTCTCCAGGGCGCGCCGGAAGCTGTCTTTTCCGCGCCAGTGTCCGGAGCTTCCCGTGAAACCACAAAAAACCGAAACCGACCAAAGGGATATCCAGCCATGAGAAGAGCGGCAATGGAACAGGCCCGAGCGGAACGGACCCTCCGATTGAAGGAACGAATCCATCCTGACATATTCCCCGGCAAAAAATTGACACCTGGATACTTCCGGAAAGGACTCCGGATCGGTGGATGCAATCGGGCTCGTTGCGGGATTTGCGCCCGCGCCAAGATAAACAAATGGCCGACAAATCAGGAAAAAAGGAATTCCTTCGAATGGCGAAGTGAACTCGAAGAATTGGAAATTCTTTTTTTGTGCCGGAAAAACAGGCGAAGGTCCCGGCATCGCTAGCCGCCGGAAACCACGCCTGTTCCGTGAAGCCACATTAAATCAAAACCGAACAGCGGAGAATTCTCCGAACAGCCCCCAAAAGCGCCAGTTCCCGGCATTCCAGCCTTTCCCTTGGTTTTAACACCTGAAAAACGGGGGTGGTCATGGGGTATTTTCAGGTTAGGGAAGGAACCTGAGCCCTGGTTTCAACCTACGGTTTCCATGGTGGTTCCTCCCGAAGAAAACAGTGCCCTTTTCAAGAGGTGCGCCAGACAAAGGCCCCAAGCCGGCCCGGTC
>CAYQBW010000210.1:0-5601 GCA_964415725.1 uncultured Planctomycetia bacterium | reverse complement strand
AGGAAGGGGGGCAGGGTCTGGTCGAAGAGCCGGGCGAAAGGGACGTCCAGGGCGGGCCGGGCGGCGCCGTCCAGGAAGAACTGGATCCGTCCTGTGGGATTGGCCGACCAGATCCGGACCACCCGCCCCGGGCCTTTCACCCGGGCCAGGACCACCGTGCCGTCCGGGAGGGTTTCCATGTAGTGGCCGCTGTCGCCGCCTTGGCCGGTGGGATCCCAGGAGGAGAACTGGAGGGCCTTTGCCTGCCGGAGGATATGGATCCGGGCCAGGCCCGGCGGAGGCGGGTCGGCCCGGAGGGCTGCGGGGAGAAGGAGCAGGGCGAAAAGGAAAAGGAAGGGTTTCAAGGTCAGCCTCCCGGCTGGGTGAGGGGATACTTCTTGTCGTAGAGGTGGATGTTGTTCTTGACCCAGAAATACCCGGTGTGCCAGGCGGGCCAGGTGAGGGTGTTCTCCCAGGCGAACAATTTCTTCATCAGGGCCCGGGCCAGGCCGGGCTTTTCCAGGAGCAGGTCGTGCTGCTCGGAGATGTCCTTGGAGAGATCGAAGAGCAGGGGGAGCCTGTCGGGAAGGCGGATGAGCTTCATGTCTCCCTCCCGGATCGCCGCCTGGTATCCGCGCCGCCAATACAGGGTCCGGTGGGGCCTGCCCGGTTTCTTTCCGAGCAGGTAGGGCAGGAGGTTCACCCCGTCGAGCTTGTGTTTGCGGCCCTTGGGAAGGGGCGCCCCCGCCGCGGCGGCCGCCGTGGGGAGGACGTCCAGGGCGCTCACCGGGTATTCGAAGGTCATTCCCCCGGGAAGGACGGCGGGCCACTGGATGAGATAGGGAACCCGGATCCCTCCTTCCAGGAAGGTGCCCTTCTTGCCGTTCAAGGGAGCGTTGCAGGAGGCGTTGTAGAAGACCGCCCCGCCGTTGTCGTTGAGGAAGAAGAGAAGGGTGTTCTCCTCCAGGCCGGTCTCCCGCAGGGTCTTCAGAACGTTTCCCACCTGCCGGTCCAGGGCCAGGGTCATGCCCCCCAGGATCCGCCTTTTCTTCTTCTTGATCCCCGAGAAGGGCTCCATGTCTTCCTTTTTCGCCATCATGGGGGTGTGGACGGCGTTGAAGGCCAGGTAGAGGAAGAAGGGCCTGGACTTGTTGCGCCGGATGAAGGCGCAGGCCTCGTCGCCGAAGGCGTCGGTCAGGTAGGGCTCGATCTCGACCTTCTTGAAGTTCTTGTAGGTGGCGTTCCGGCGTCTTTGGAGGAAGTAGGACGAACCGCCCCCGAGGAAGCCGTAGAACTCGTCGAACCCCCTGTTGCAGGGGTGGTACTTGGGAAGTTCCCCCAGGTGCCATTTTCCAATGGCCCCGGTGTAGTAACCGGCCTTCTTGAGGATGTCGGCGATGGTCACCTGGTCGGGGCGGAGCCCGATGTACTCGGGGTTTTCGCTGGGCTGGTGGGAGCCGATGTTCATCTCGTGGCCGAACCTCTGCTGGTAGCGGCCCGTGAGAAGCCCCGCCCGGGAGGGACTGCAGACCGAAGCGGTCATGTAGCCCTGGGTGAAGCGAACGCCCTTTTTGGCGATGGAGTCGATGTGGGGCGTTGGGAACTGCTTGCTCCCGTTCATGGAGAAATCGGCGTAGCCCGCGTCGTCGGAAAGGATGAGGACGATGTTGGGCTTGCCCCGGGGGGCGGGAGGTTTCCTTCCCGCGGGCCAGGCCAGGGAGCCCGCCCCCAGGGCGGCGCCGGCCAGAAAGTCCCTGCGCGTGCAACCGTGTTCGATCATTTGGCGCCTCTCCTGCGGTCTGGGTCCGGGGGGGAAGGAAGAGTCTACAGCCAGTGGGTAGGAGGACGTGAGAGGAAGTCTTCCAAGGGGATCCCTCCCTCTCCCACCAGGAGGGACCTGTTTGGATGGAACCGCTCGCGGAAGAGAGCCATCCCGGGGAGTCCTCTGCCCTGCCGGCCGCTCTTGACCTCGATGGCCGTAACCTTCCGGCCTTCTTGGATCACGAAATCGACTTCCCGGTCCTTTTCCCTCCAGTAGAAGAGCTTCAGGAGCCCCTGGGCCGCGCCGTTGGCCAGGTGCGCCCCTACGGCGGATTCCACGAGCCTCCCCAGGAAATCCCGGTCTTTCCGGGTTTCTTCGGGGCTGAGCCCGGCTTGGGCCGTGAGAAGGGCCGTATTGAGGACTTGGAACTTGGGGCTCGAGGCGCGGCTCCTCACTTCCCCGGCGGTGAACTTGGAAAGCCCCGTGAGCATCCCCGCGCCGGACAGGAGTTCCAGGTAATGCGCGAGGGTGGTCGTATTTCCCGCGTCCTGGATTTGTCCCAGGATCTTGGTGTACGAGAGGATCCGGCCGGAGTATCGACATCCCAGCTCGAAGAGCCTCCTCAACAGAACGGGTTTGTTCACCCTGGTAAGGAGGAGGATGTCCCTGGAAATGGTGGTTTCCACCAGCGAGTCGAGGATATAGCGCCGCCAGCGGGGAAAGTCGCCGGCCAAGGGCGCGGCCCCCGGATATCCGCCGAAAAAAACGTATTCGTCCAGGGTAAAACCGAAAGCTTCCCGCATTTCCTCGAAGGACCAATGGGGAAGGTAGAGGATCTCGAACCTTCCGGCCAGGCTTTCCGAAAGGCCCCGCCGCACCAGGAGGGGCGCCGAGCCAAGCACCACGACATGGAGTGGGACCCGGTTCCTGGTGTCCTGGTCCCAAAGGCCTTTTACGATTTCCGACCAACCGGGGACCTTCTGGATCTCGTCCATGGCCAGGACGGCTCCCTTCCCCTTCGAATCCCCGGCCAGCAAGCGGGCCCGCTCCCACTGCTCCGCGATCCAGGCTGGATCCCGAAGGGTGGGCTCGTCGGCGGAGACGAAGAGAGAGGGTTTCTGGAGGGCTTCCAGGACCTGCCCCACCAGGGTGGTTTTCCCAACCTGCCTGGGGCCGGCCACGACCTGGAGGAAGCGCCGGGGCTCCTGGAGGCGGGCCGTAAGGATGCTTCCGTAACTTCTTTGGAATTGGGGGGTTGGGTTTTTACTCATTGCATTGAGTATTTTTACTCAATTCATTGAGTAAAAGCAAGCGCCTGGATCGTTTCTGGGCTTAACACTTTTAAATTCAAAGAGATAGAGCTTCTGAAACCTTGCCTGGGTCAGGAAAGGCCGGGTTTCTCCCCTGTCTTTCTTGATCGGCGAGGCGGAAGAGGGGATCCTGGACCGTCCCCGAACCCCTTTTCTGGAGGCAAGATGCGGAAGACCGGACGGACTGGGCGCTCTCTTTCCTTTCTTTTCTTCTTTGGGGCGGTCCTGGCGGGGCCGGCGCCGGGAGCTGGGGCGGCCGGGGAGTTGCCCCCCCTGGTTCCGAAGCCCCTGAAGATCGAGAGGGGCCGGGGGCGGTTTCTGCTGGGGCCCGGGACGGGGATCTATTTCCAGGAGGGTTCGGCCGAGGCGGCCCGGGCGGCCAAGTGGCTGGCCTGGTTTCTCTCCCGCGGGGCGGGTCTCCGGCTCCGGGTTGAGGCCTGGAGTGGGAAGGGGACGCCCTCTTTCGGGGTTCTCTTCACCCGCCGGGGGGCCAAGGCGGAGCTGGGCCGGGAGGGCTACGTGCTGGAGGTGAGGCCCGCGTCGGTGGTGATCCGGTCGGCAGGCGGAGCGGGGCTCTTCTACGGGGCCCAGACTCTCCGCCAGCTCCTTCCGCCCCGGGTGGAGGCGGACCACCAGGTGAAGGGAGCCCCCCTCCTGGCGCCCTGCCTTCGGATCGAGGACAAGCCCCGGTTCAAGTGGAGGGGGATGCACCTGGACGTTTCGAGGCACTTCTTTCCGCCGGGGCAGATCAAGGAATACATCGACTACCTGGCCATGCTGAAGCTCAACGTCTTCCACTGGCACCTGGTGGACGACGGGGGCTGGCGGATCGAGATCAAGAAGTATCCCAGGCTGACTTCCATCGGGGCCTGGAGGCTGGGGGACGGCCGGGGTTGGAGCTACCGGCACATCACCTTCCCGGAGAAGAAGACGGGGCAAAGGGTCTACGGGGGCTACTACACGCAGAAGGAGATCCGGGACATCGTGCGCTACGCGAAAGAGCGCTACGTGACGATCGTCCCGGAGATCGAGATGCCGGGGCACAGTCTTCCGGCGCTGGTGGCCTACCCGGAGCTCGGGATCGACCTTCCGCCGGCGCAAAAGAAGAAAGTCCTGGCCCGTTTCGGCGGCTGGGAGAACGTGTACAACGCGGGCCTGGAGAAGACCTACACCTTCCTCCAGAACGTGCTGAAGGAGGTGATGGAGCTTTTTCCGTCCAAGTATATCCACATCGGCGGGGACGAGGTGGGCAAGGGCTACTGGTCGGTGAGCCCTGCGGTGAAGGCCCTGATGAAGCGGGAGCACCTGAAGGACCTGAACCAGGTGCAGAGCTATTTCATCCACAGGATGGACGATTTTCTCACAAGCCACGGGAGGAGGCTGGTGGGTTGGGACGAGATCCTCCAGGGGGGGCTTTCGCCCCACGCCACGGTGATGAGCTGGCGGGGGATCGGCGGGGGGATCAAGGCGGCCCGGATGAACCACGACGTGGTCATGACCCCCACGGGACCGTGCTACTTCGACTATTCCTACAGGGCGAATTCTCCCAAGCGGGTCTACCTCTACGACCCCGTTCCGGCGGTCCTCACCGCCGCCCAGGCGAGACACGTCCTCGGCGTCCAGGCCAATGTCTGGACGGAGTGGATGAACGACTTCCGCCGGGTCCAATACATGATCTTCCCCAGGATCTTCTCCCTGGCCGAGACGGCCTGGGTCCCCCGGGAAGGGAAGGACTGGGCTCGTTTCCGGGACCGGCTCTACCGGCTCTTTCCCCGCATGGACAGGATGGTGGTCAACTACTACCTGCCCGCCCCGGAGTCGGACTACAGCGCGGTCTTTCTCGGAAAGGGGCCGGCCCAAGTGGTTTTCCACGTGCCTCCCGGAAGGGAGGGGACCCTAAGATATACGCTGAACGGCGAGACGCCCACCATGGATTCCAAGGTCTACAGGAGACCCATCCGGGTCACCCGCCCCTGCTTGGTGAAAGCCGCCTTCTTCCGGCCCGACGGGAGCCCGGGCGATGTGGCGGTGGTGTCGGTGGTAAGGGCCTCTTCCAAGAAGGATACGAGAGGTCTCAAGCCGGGCCTGGTGGTGTCCTACGCCGAGGGAAGCTGGGACAAGACTCCCGATTTCGGCAAGGTGAAGATTCTCTTTTCGAAAGTGACTTCCCGGGTCGATCTCTCGGCGAGAAAGAGGAATCATGATTACGCCTTGCGGTTCTCCGGGTTCCTGAAGATTCCCCGGACCGGGGTCTACACCTTCACCCTGGGAAGCGACGACGGGAGCGTTCTCTCTCTCGGCGGGGCGGTGATCCTGGACCACGACGGGCTCCATCCCTACGGCAGGAAAAAGGGATCCCTCGAACTTAGGGCCGGCCTCTACCCGCTGGAGCTCAAATACTTCCAGGGCGGCGGCGCCCAGAAACTGACGCTCACCGTGAAGGGCCCCGGCATCCCCAAGGGCCCCATCCCGCCGGAACTCCTCTTCCATTGAAAAGGCAGGGCCCGGGCAGGAAAAGCCAGAAATTCAAGGGATGAAAAGACCGCGGCG
>CAYQBW010000209.1:0-5615 GCA_964415725.1 uncultured Planctomycetia bacterium | reverse complement strand
CCCCTGGAGGGCCCCCGCGGGAAGAGTCTTCCTTCCAAGAAGGGAAAGCTCCACTACCGCCTTGTCCTTTCCCAGGGAAAGGACCCTTCCCGGAAGCCAGGTTCCGGAACGAAAGAGGACCCAGCCATCCACTTTGGGGGAAGCCGTCCCCGGCGGCGGGCCCGCCTTTTCCGGTTCCGCCGAAGAGAGGGCGGTAATGGAAACCCGGATTTCCTCCCCCTCCTTCCAAAGCAGGGTCAACCCCGCCGCGTCCATGCCCGCGAATCCCCCTTTCAGAATTTCTCCCGTGGAGAGTCCCGCCTTCCAGGGGACCGGAATCCCGCCTTCCTTGCCCGCGGGAAGGGAGGGATACGGAACGGCAAGGAAGTCAGGCCCCTTCCAGGGCGCGGGGGACAGGCCCCGAAGGAGCAAGGCGCCCCGGGCGGCCAGGCCCAGGAGAGGGCGCTTCTCCCCGGCCGAAAGAGCCCGGACCCGCCCCACCGCTTCCGGGGTCCCCAGGTCCAGCAGCCCTTCCACGCCCAGGAGCATTTCCAGGGGGGACCCCTTGTCCACCAGTTCCTTCAGGGGACCCGAGGCCCGGGGATCCTTCAGGCGGGCCAGGGCCCTAAGGGCCAGGAGCCCCAGCTCCCGGTCCACATCCAGGCGGGCCGACTCGAGGATCCGGAGAGCCAGTTTCGCCCGGGCCGGTTCCCGCGGAGGAAACATCATCAAGGCCCAAGCCAGGGCCCGGGAGACGTCCCTCTCCCGCTTCCACTGTTTTTCCATCCCGGGGGTGGCCCGGCGGATCTTCTTGAGGGCCCGGGCGGCCCGCCACCGGGTCTCCAGGAGGGGGGCCTCCTTCTCGGCCTCCTGGAGGAAGCCCATGGCCTTGGCGCCGATCCGGACGAGCTCCTTCTCAGCCTCCTCCCGGTCCTCCCACCGCTCCGCCCCGAGCCGGGCCACGAGCCCCCGGATCCTGGCGGCCAGGGCAGCCCCCGTCCCGGCCAGCCGGCGGACCAGGATTTTCCAGGGGGCCTCGGGAAGACGGGACAAGGTCCAGGCCGCCTCGAGGCGCTTCTCCATGGAAGGCGCCAGGAGTCCGTCCAGCACCTCCTTGATCCGGCGGGCCTCGTCCTGCCCCTCCAGGGGGCGGAGAAGACCGGCGGCGCAAAGCAAAAGGAGCCCCGCCGGAAAACGCCGGCGCCCTCTCGAGATGTTCTGGCCTGTCTCGCTCATGGATCCCCCGCGTGCCGTGCCGGAAAAGAGCCATTCTACACCACCCAACCCGGAATTCCTGGTAGACTGGAGATCCTTGGATCCCGAAACAAAGGGGAACAGCCATGAAAAAGACCGCGATCTTCCCGGTCCTGCTTCTTCTCGCCGTTCCTTCTCCGGCCCAGGGAAAACCCGGGAAAAACGCCGAGGAATACATCCCCAAGATCCGGGCCAAGCTGGAAGAACTCAGCAAGGAGGATCCCCTCCTCCTCAGCGAGGTCCTCTCCCGTTTGTCCGGACTGGAAAAAGCGATCCACCAGAAATTCAGTTCCGGGGACTTGCCCGCCGAGGCGTCGAAGATGTTCGAAAAGACCTGGGACGCCGTAGTCCAGGCCATGGAGGAAGAAAACCTTCCCTGGAAGGAAAACCATTTCCTCGACGCCTCCAAGTTCTTCATGGAAAGAAACGACGGCCCCAGGGCGCTCAGGATCTGCCTGGCCGGGGCCCGCAGGTATCCCAAGTCCCGTTACCTCCTGGACAACCTGGGCCTGGCCTATCTCCTGGAGGCCAGGGAAGCGAAGAAACCCCGGGAGAGGACCCAAGCCCTGAAGAAGGCCTACAGAACCTTCAAAAGGGCCGTCCGGCTCAAGCCCGACACCTACCACGCCCACTTCGGCCTCTTCCAGGCCGCCTACCACCTGGGCCGCTGGGAGACGGCCCTTGAGGAACTGGAAAAATACAAGAGTTTCAAGGACGCCCCCCGCCCCATGAAGAAGCCCCGAACCATGGAGGGAAAGACCCTCCTCGGTGCGGGGCGTTTCGAAAAAGCGGCGGCCCTCCTGAAAGACCCGGCCACCTTGAAGGAAGATCCATCCAACGGGATCCTCGCCGTGAGGGCCCTGGCCCTGGCGGGGAAGACCGATGAGGCCCTGGCCCTGGCGGAAGAGCTGGAGAAGAAGGGGGTGGATCCCAGGCTGGCCCGCTGGGCCAAAGCGGACCTGTTGATCTTTTTGGGAAAGAGGAAGGAGGCCGTCCATTTCCTCAAGAAGCACCCGGTCAAGCGGAAGAAGGACGAAACCGAGGCGGGGTTCGTTCTTGCCAGGCAGGCCCAGGCGGGGCTTCGCTACCTCTCCCTCCTTACGCCCAAGACCACCGGCAAAATCCGCCGGGGCCTCCCCAAGATCCTGGACCACAAGTTCATCCTCTTTCTCCCGGGGAAGGGGAAGAAGCCCAAGGAGATGCTCCTCAACTCCTCGAGCATCGCCATGGCCAAGCTCATGATCGATTGCCCTCCCTCGGCGAAGATCGGGGAGAACACGGTCTACCTGGCCCTCCTCTCCCTGGACCTCCAGCGCCACAAGCCCACCTTCTTCGAGAAAAAATACGTCCTTCCCTACAAGGTCTGGACGGAAGACGTGAAGAAGCTGGGCACCCCCGACGGACTGAGGGAGTGCATCCGTAAATTGAGGAGAGGCCTCCTGAACCCGGAGTTCAACTGCGCTCTCACGGCCTGGAAACTGGCTCAATATTTGGAGACGAAACTGGAGTGACCCGGGGCGGGCTCACCCGCCAAGGGTGAGGAGGAAACCGGGGGTGAACTCCAGGCAGACCGGGCCGCCCCCGGCGGGGGCGGTGCCCACCACCCACTGGCCCGCCAGGGTGGCGCCCCGGAGCCAGGGCCGGGCCGGAATGGGAAGGGGGACGGAGCCCCGTCCCTGGCAGGGAGGGCCGGCGGGGACCACCGGGCCGAGAGAGAGGGCGCCCGGCGGGGAGAGGGAGGGGAAGAGGTAGACGGGCGAACAGCCGAGCCGGACCGCGGCGTTGGAGGTTCTTCCCCCCAGGTTGAGGAGGACGAAGGCGAAGGCGGAAAAGAGCGAGGGGACGCCCGCCGGACAATCCCTTACTGTGAGGCGGAATCCCAGGTTTCCCGGGCGGGCCCTCCCACCGCCCAGGCCCGGCTGGGCCCGGCAGAAGGGACAGGGCAGGGAACATCCGGAAGACCGGGTCCGGCTTCTTTTGCCGTGGAGCATCCTGCCCCTCCAGACGCTCCCCCCGAAGGTGGCCACGTAGATCACCTGGTCGTCGTCGGGGTCGAACTGGACCCGCTGGGCGTTGGCGAAAGGAAGGCCCAAAGGCGCGAAGGTCCTGCCCCCGTCGGTGGAGAGCCAGAGACCCTCCCCCGGGGCCCCCTCGGTGAGGGTCATGTAGATCCAGCCCTTGCGGCGGGGATCCAGGTAGGCGCCGAAGTGTTCCGGTCCTTTGCGGGCCAGGAGCTTCCACGAGGCCCCCCCGTCGGTGGTGCGCCAGAGACCGCCCTGTTTCTTGCCCCCCGCGTCGGCGGCGCCGAGATAGATGACCTTGCTGTCGCCCGGGTCCAGGGTGAAGTCCTTGGGCCAGTAGAAGGTGAAGTTCTTGTTCACTTTGGACCAGGTGGCGGCCCCGTCGGTGGACCGCCAGAGGCCCACCCCCTTGGAGAGGAAGACGCCGTTCACCCGCTTTGCCGTGATCAGGGCGAAGAGGGTCCCGTCCTTGTGGAGGGCCAGCCTGTAGACCCGCAGGTTCGCCGGGTCCCCGAGACCGGAACTCCGCCTGGTCCAGGTCTTTCCGCCGTCGGTGGACTTGTAGACCCCCCGGTCGAAGACCCCGGCGTAGAGGGTCCGGGAGGAGGCGGGGCTCCGGGGGTCCAGGACGATGGAGGTGACGGGGGCCACGGGCAGGCCCTGGTTGGAGGCGGCCCAGTGCCCGCCGTGGTCCAGGCTCAGGCAGACCCCGCCCGGGCCGGTGCTCCTGTGTCTTCCCAGGATGATGTTGCCGTTTGGGATGTCGTGGACGTTGGAGAAGGCCCCCCAGATCTTCCCCTTCACGGCCGGGTCGAAGGCCATCTCGTAGCAGGTGTTCCGCCAGGGGGCCCAGCGGCCGTCGCCCCACCAGTTCCAGGTGTCCCCGCCGTCGGTGGAGCGGGCGAACCCGATGTCCGTATAACAGATGTAGTGGGTGCCGTGCTCGAAGGGGTCCACGTAGTAGTGCCAGGTGGTGGTCACCACCAGGCCCGTGCAGGCCCAGCGGGACTTCTCCTTGAGGGCCGGCGGGTTGGCCCACCGGGAGTGGCCGTTGAACCAGCTCTTTCCCCCGTCGTGGGTGACGTAGCAGAAGTCGTCCACAAAAAGAAGGCGGTCCGGGTCGCTCGGGCAGATCGCGGCGCCGAATCCGGCGCTCTGGTAGTTCCGGCCCAGGTTGGCGGTCCGCCAGTTGTAGCGGACGTTGTATTTCTGGAACCTGGGGTCCGAGTAGAAGGTGGCCCGCCAGGACTTCCCCCCGTCGGCGGAGCGCCAGACGGCGTTGTGGTGGGGAGGCCAGAAACCGGTGCTCTCGTTGAGGCCGTAGACGACAAGGGGGTCCTTGTCGCAGGCCAGCACGTGGCGGTACTGGGCGATGGACCCGTCGGCCCACCGGTCGTAGGCCTTGATGTCCTTGTTGATCCCCGCCCCCATGGCGGAGACCCAGTGCTCGCCGCGGTCGGAGGACTTGTAGATCCCTCCGGCGTATTTTCCGCCCACCACCTTTGCGGTGACCGAGCAGTAGAGCATCACCAGCTTTTTGGCCCGGTTCGAGCCCGCCGCGAAGGAGCGGATCTCCTTCCAGGGAAGGCCGTTGGTCTTCTCCGCCCACCTCTTTCCGCCGTCGTCGGAGCGCCAGACGCCCGAGGTCGTCGCGGCGAAGCAGACCCGCCGGGAAAGGGGGCTCGTCCGGTCGAAGTGGAAACCCAGCGGCGTTCCCTTCGGGCCGGCGCACCGGGTCCAGGTCTTGGCCCCGTCCCGGGAGATCCAGACCTCGCCGGCCCGCCGGCCGGCCAGCATGAGCTTGGGATTCCCCGGGTCGATGGCGATCTCCCCTGCCAGGCCGCCGGGGAGGTTTCCGATGGATTGCCACCTCTTTCCGCCGTCGCGGGTCACCTTCAGGGTTCCCCACCACCCCGAGGCTGCGAAGATGACCTTGGGATCGGTGGGGTGGAAGGCGGGCCGGCAGCGGATGTTTCCCCGAAACTCGGTGCAGGGGATCATCTTCCAGGTCCGGCCCCCGTCCCGGGATAGGTAGGCCCCGCTCATGTCGCAGTTGACCATGACCAGGTCCGGGTCCAGGGGCGAGAAGGCCGGGGCGAACATGGCGCCCCCGCCGGAGAGCCCCGTGGGCTCCCAGGCGAACTCCTGGACCTGGCTCCGAAGGAGGGAAAAAGAAAGAAGGAAAAGGACGGGAACCAGGGTTTTCGGTTTCATGGGGCCTCCGCCTTCGGTATGGAATGGAAGCCCTGTGAAAATACCATGAAACACGCCTTCCACCAAGACTACCAGGCCTGCTGGGCCCGCCTCACCCCCGGCAGAACCTGCCGCCCCACGGCGGCCTTCCGGTACAAATAAAAAATA
>CAYQBW010000208.1:0-5625 GCA_964415725.1 uncultured Planctomycetia bacterium | reverse complement strand
CCCGTCGGCGGTCCGCCTTCCCCTGAGGAAGGCCCGGTCCGCAGCCGAGGTGGCGCTCACCGTGGGGGGAAGGATGTCGTGCCTGGCTCCCATGGCGGCGAGCCTGGGGATGTAACGCGCCCAGGCCCGGGCCACGCGGTTCACCACGGCCTTTCTTTCGGGCGAGAGGGCGCCGTAACCGGGAAAGAGCGTTTCCATGGGGAGCCTCCCGGGGCCCGGATCCGAAAGGAGGGATTTCAGCTTGCGGTAGACCGGGTGATGAAAGAGGAAGCACCTCCGGCGGGCGCGCTCCAGGAGAACCTCTCCCAGGAGGCGGTGGCACACCGGGTCCGAAGGGGCGGCCTTCCAGGATTTCCGGAAGAGCTCCTCCGCCGGGCCGAGTTCCCCCTTGCGGAAGGCTCCGAGACCCGGGAAGAGGGAGGGCGGATGAGCCGGTCCGCCGGCGGGACGGAGGCCTGTGCCGAGCCGGATATGGGCTTCCGCCAGGCCGGGGTTCCGGAGGAGAGCTTTTTCGTAGGATCGGGCCGATTCCTCCACTCTCCCGCACCGGAAGAGAGCCGCCCCCCGGGCCTGGAGGAGGGAGGCGGGCGGGTTCCCCCGAAAGCCCGCCAGGGCCTGATCGGCCCGCTCCAGGGCCTTCCCGGGACGTCCAAGGTCCAGGAGGGCCCGGACCTCCAGGGAAGCGGCCTCCCCGTCGCCGGGGACCAGGGCCGAGACCCTGCGGGCCAGGGAGAGGGCCCGGGCCGGGTCCTGGAGGAGGAGTTCGCACCGGGCCAGGCCCTTCAAGGCCCCGGGATGGTCCTTCCGCCGCTGGAGAACCTGGAAGAAGGCGTGGCGGGCCGCCACGGGATCCCCCCGGAGCAAGCGGACCCGGCCCAGGAAGAAAAGAACCCTTGGGGTGTGGCCCCGGACGGCCAGGAGGCGGGCCAGGTTCCTTTCCGCCTCCTCCGCCCGGCCGCCGGCCAGGGAGAGGCGCAAGGCCCGGACCAGGGCGGCTGGATCCACCGGGGGAGTCCCGGCGGGGAGGATCCCCCCGGCCCCGACCAGGAGCCAGGCAACCAGGAGGAACGCTTTTCCCAGCCCATGTCTCATTTCCACCCATTTCCGCCGGGGAGCAGAAAGACCCGGACCAGGAAAAGCTTACCCCTCCGAAAGCGATTGGGACTGTAGGTGTCCCTCAAGGGCGCCGCCAGGCGCCCGAAGGTCGTCCCGGACCCCCCCCTTCAATCCAGAAGGAGGACCCGTTTCATGTCCACCAGGGCCGCTCCCTGGAGGGAGGGGGGCCGGGAGATGTCCCCCTTGACCAGGAGGTAATGTCCGAGCAGATCCTCGAGGGCGTAACGCCCCGAACGGGACCGGACGTAGCAGACGATCTTCTTCCCCTTGAAGAGGGCATAGGAGGTGAGGTAGGGCGGATCCTGCAGTCGGCCCAGAAAACCCACGAAGGCATCCTTGTAGAAAGGAGGGACCTGGGCCTTCTTCTTCCGGCCCGGCTTGCCCAGCTTGGTCAACTCCTCCTGGGCCTTCCTGCTGGCCACCAAGGTGTCATGGAGAAGCTGGAGCCTCTCCATTTCCTTCTCCAGGAGATCCACTTGCTCCTGGAGCCCCATCTCGCGCAGGTTTTTTTCGGGCCAGGCCTTGTGGAAAGCGGCCAGGGACTTTTTGAAGGCCGAAAGGTCCACCTTCAGGGGATCCTTGGCCTTCTCGGCGGCCAGCAGGGACTGCAGGGCGGCCAGGGCCTTGGCGGCCTTGATCTTTTTCTTTTCCAGTTCCGCCCGGCGGGCCTGGGCGGCGAGCAAGGCCCTCCACTGGGAGAGCCGGGCCTGCCGGGCTTTTTCGATCTCCTTTGCAAAGAGGTGGGCCGGCCCCAGGATCTTCAGGTCCTTCACCCGCATCCAGGCGGGAGTCTCCTCGGGAGAAAGGACGTGCCACCAGTCCCCCTTTCGCCCGAGCAGCCGGAGCTTGCTCCCCTTGGGAAGGGGCGCCACGGGAAAATACTGGTTGGAAGGGCCGATCCTGAGGAGGACCCTGGAGGCGTTGGTCTCCCCCACGCCGGGGCCGGTCTGGGTCACATACTTGGCGTAGATGTATCCTTCCAATCCCCCCGGGAGGGTGACCTTGTAGAAGTGGGTCCCCGTGCCCTTGCAGCTGGGGCCTTCGGCCTGGACCAGGACGAGGGCGCCCTTGGGAAGCCGGCCCGGAAAGGTCACGTCCGGAGTTTCCGCCTCCATGCAAAAAAGACGGCCCTCCTTGGCCTGGACCAGGGCCACGCGGGGCTCGGAACCCTCTCCCTGGGCGGGAAGGACGCCGAGAATCGCGAGAACGGAAACGAAAAGGAAAGCTGGTTGCCGGAATGCCTTCATGATACATCCCTCCCTTGGGCGGACGCCGGCATGATAACGGCTGGGCTGGAAAAGAACCAAGGCGGCTTCCCCATGAACTTCCAACCTTTTGCATACATGGCCTGGGCCAAGGCCCATTCCCGCCTTCCCGGACACCAGATGCTCCAGAGCGGGATGCGGCCCTTTCCCCCGGAGATCCTGGGGGATCCTCCCCTGGATTTCACCCTGGAGGAAGTGGACCCCTATGGGCCCCGGGAAGTGGCGGAAAGGATCGCCGCACGCCACGGCCTGGAGCCGGGGGAGGTCTTCCTTTCGGGAGGAGGCTCCAGCATGGGCCTCTTCCTGGTCTGCCTGGCCCTCCTGGAAAGAGGAGATCTGGTCCTGGCGGAGATTCCCGGGTACCAGGCCCTCCACAGGGTTCCCTTGCTCGCCGGCGCCCGGGTGGAGCCTCTGCCCAGGCCCCCCGACGGGGAAGCCCGGGTGGACCGGGAAGCCCTGGAAGAGGGGCTTTCCCGGGGAGCCCGCATGGTCCTGCTCACCAACCTCCACAACCCCACGGGCGCCCTCATGGGAGCCCGGGAGCTGGAGGAGGTCGCCCGGGCCTGCGCCCGGGCCGGGGCGGTCCTCGTGGTGGACGAAGTCTTCGCCGAGTTCCTCCCCCTGGAGAAAAGACCCCCAGCGGCCCACTCCCTGCATGGAGAGGCCGTCACATTGGCCAGCTTCACCAAGGCCTTCGGCCTGGGAAGCCTCCGGGCCGGATGGATCATGGCCTCGGAGGAACGGGTCCGCCGCCTGGAGCAGGTGAACGACATGGTCCAGGTGGCCAACCCGACCCTCCCTTTCCGCGTCCTCCAGCGGGTCCTGGAGCGGGAGGAGGCCGTCCGGGGATGGATCGAAAAGGAGTTGGCCCGCGTGGCCAAGGCCAGGGACAGGCTCGCCTCCTCCCCCCTCCTGGATTTTCCCTCCCCCGCCGGAGGGGTGACCCTCTTCGCCCGTTTTCCGGGCGTGGAGGACACGGGAGAACTCTGCCGGTTCCTGGCCGAGGAAAAGGGGGTGCACCTGGTGCCGGGTGCTTTCTTCGGCGATCCTTCCCGGGTGAGGATCGGCCTGGCCCTGCCGGGAGAGGCCTTGGACCGGGCCGTCCAGGCCCTCCTGGAATCCCTCGCGGAACGCCAAAGGTCGTGACCCTACCCGGGCTCTCTTGGAGAAAACCATGAAACCGTCTTTGCCCCTCAAATCCCTCTTCCAGGACTATTTCATGGACCGTTCCATCGGGCACATCGCCCTCTCCCTGGTAAAGGCCATGAACGGGCCCGGCCTGGAGGGAAGACTCTGGGTCGCCACCCACCCGAGGGATTTTTCCTCCCCTTTCCTGGAGCCCGTCCTTCCCCTCCTGGCGGGCAACCTCCTCTTCAAAACCGGGCCCGGAACCAGGTTCGCCCTGGCGCGGACGCGCAAGGCCTTCCTGGGCGCCCTCCGGGAGGGAGACCTGGCATACTTGTGGCCCAACGTTCCTTTCCAGGTCTTCCAGGCCGCCAAGGAAAAGGGGGCCCTCGTGGCGGCCGAGGGAATCAACTGCCACCAGGCCTTCGCCAGGGAGATCCTGGAGGAGGAATTCTCCCGCTTGGGGCTTCGCCCGTCTTCGACCATCACCGACGAGGACATCGAAGACGAGAAGAAAAAGCTCGCCCTCACGGACTTCCTCTTCGCCCCGAGTCCCCTGGTGGCGGCTTCCTTCGCCCGGGAGGGTTTTCCCAAGGAGCGTATCATCCGGAGCAGTTACGGCTGGGAACCTTCGGCCCTGGCCGGGGAGAACAGGGCCCTGGAGCCGGAAGGCGGCCTGGATGTCCTCTTCGTGGGCAGGATCAGCGTCCGGAAGGGCGCCCACTACCTCTTCGAGGCCTGGGCCGAGGCGGGGATCGAGGGAAGGCTCATCCTGGCGGGGCGTTTCTTCGACGGGCTGGAGAAGAAATACGCCGGCCTGCTCTCGCGGCCCGACGTGGTCACTTTGGGGTTCACCAGCGACGTGGGGTCGGTCTACCGTTCGGGCCAGGTCCTGGCCTTCCCCTCCCTGGAGGAGGGCTCCCCCCTGGTCACCTACGAGGCCATGAGCCAGGGGCTGGCTCTGCTGGTCTCCCCCATGGCCGCCGGTGGGGTTGTCCGGGACGGGAAGGAAGGCCTGGTCCTGCCCCCGGGAGACCGGGAGGCCTGGACGGCGGCCCTCCGCGACCTGGCGGCCCACCCGGAAAAGAGGGAAGCCCTGGGCCGGGCCGCCCGGGAGAGGGCCCGGGAATTCACCTGGGACAAGGTGGGGGCCCGCCGGCGTGAGGCCCTCCTGGAAGCCGTCGCCGCCCTGGGCCCCAGGCGAAAGGCAAGCCCTTGAAAAGAGGGCGGGCCCGCAGGTAGACTCCCTTTTTCCGCGGGGACGTTCCCGGCCTCCGCGGAAGACCCCGGCGAAGCGCGCGGGGGGGATTAGCTCAGCTGGGAGAGCGCGACAATGGCATTGTCGAGGTCAGGGGTTCGAATCCCCTATCCTCCACCACTTCGCTGAAGGGCCCCGAAAGGGGCCCTTCTTTTTTCTTATCCCGGTTTTCGGGAAGCTTTCGGCCGCCCGGGACCGGGGTCTCTCTTCCCGCGACCGGCGAGGATCGCAGTGGTCTTGAAAACGGATCACCCCATCGGCGAAGGGGCGAAAGTCCTGGTCGTCGGCGGCGGGCCGGCGGGCTCTTTCTTCGCCGTCCGGCTCCTGCGCTCGGCCCGGCGCTCGGGCAGAAAGATCGATGTCTTCATCCTGGAAAAAAAGACCGCCTGTCCCGCGGCCCCTCCCGGGAGAGAAGGTTTCCTCCGGGAAGGATGCAATCTCTGCGCCGGCGGGATCTCCCCCATGCTCTTCGACGCCCTCGTAAAGGAGAACATGGTCCCCCCAGGCGAGATCCTCCAGAAGGAGATCCAGTCGGTTACGATCCACAGTGACTGGAAGAACATCGAGCTTCCCGTTCCAAGGGGCAGGACCCTGGCCTCGGTCTTCAGGGGCACCCGCCCCAATTCCCGGAAAAACAAGTGCGCCAATTTCGATTCCTTCCTCCTGGAGACCGCGGAAAGGGAAGGAGCCAGGATCCTGACGGGCCGGGCGGTGGACGCCCGGCGGACTTCTTCGGGGGCCCTTTCCTTCTCCTACCTCGCCCCGGGGGACGGACCATCCCGGGAAAAGGAGATCGAGGTGGATTTCGCCGCCATCGCCTGCGGGATCAATTCGTCCCATCCCCGGGATGGAAAAGGGCTT
>CAYQBW010000207.1:0-5639 GCA_964415725.1 uncultured Planctomycetia bacterium | reverse complement strand
AGGCGGCGTATCCGTCGCAGAGGAAGACGTGCTTTTCGCCCTTCTCTTCCCAGGAGCCCACCATGTAGGTGGGGGCGTAGGTTCCGCTCGAGGTGAAGGCCTTCATCCCGAAGGGCGTGGTCCACTCCTCGTCCACCAGGTGGACCCCCAGGCCGGCCCATTCCTCCCAGAGATTGCCGATCCGCTTCTCCCTCGATTTTCCCCGGAGGGTCCAGACGTGGACGTTGGCGGGCTTCAGGCCCGGGTAGGTGTCCAGGACGGCCTGGAGGAGGAGTTTCCGGGGGGTGTGGTAGGCGAGCAGGATGGATTCCTCTCCGGCCGTTCGGGCCACCGCCTGGGGAAGGACAAGGGTCCCCATGTAGCCCTCGTAGGGGCGGGTCATGATCATGGGCTGGTCGAAGACGTGGAGGACCGTCATGGGGCCGGTCTCCGCGCCCTTGGCGAAGCGGCTCGTGTTTTCCAGGGTGTCGATGGCAGCTCCCCAGATCACGATGCCCCTGTGCCGGATGTCTTCCTGGAAATTCTCGAACGTGTAGGAGTCCTCGTTGATGAGCTTCGCCACGAGGGGTTCCAGGGATTGGGCTACTTGCGGCCGGGCGTAGATCCTCCCGAATCCCAGCAGGGGGTTGGAGCCCATCTCGTGGGTCTCTCCGACCTTGGGCATGAGTCCTTCGCCCAGGCTCACCATGAGGGCGTGGTTCTCCGGAAGGTTCCGGGTGAGGTGCCAGAGCCCCTCGCTCAAGGCGTAGGCCGAGATGGCGTCGGCGTCCTTCTTGACCCGGTTGATCAGGGTCTTGTCGGTTGACCCTTTCGCTTCTCCGTATCTGCCGAAGAGCTTGGCCCCGAGGGAGGTGACGGCCGTGGATACGATGAAGGCCTTTTCCAGGCGCCCCGCGAAGGAGATCTCCCCCGGGCTGGGCTCCATCCCGAGGAATTCCTCTTCCACGTCTTCCATCCAGAGGTGGAAGCGGTTCAGGACGGAGAGTGAATCGAAGACCCAGGAAGCGACAAGGTTCTTTCGGCGCGTTTCGTGGTCCATCGGTTGTTCGGCTCCGTAGGCGTAAAAAGGAAAGGGCCCCGGGGGCCCCTGGGATTCGAAGGGAATCTTGAGTAGAACCGTAGCCCGCCCCAGGCGCAACAGGATGGGGGGAAAGGCGGGGAAGGTCCCGGGAGGGAAACCATGATCGCCGACGAGAAGAGGAAACGGGAAATTTTCGGCAGGCTCCTGGAGGCCAAGGGCCCCCAGACCCGGATCGCCGTGGTGGGGGCCAGCACCAACCCGGAGAAATACGGCAATATCATCGTAAATAACCTGAAATCCAAGGGCTACACCGTCTATCCCGTGAACCCCAAGGCCCGGGAGATCGCCGGGCTCCGGGTCTATCCCTCCCTGGCCGAGGTCCCGAGGCCGGTGGACGTGGTGAACGTGGTGACGCCCCCTCCCGTGAGCCTGAAGGTCCTGGAAGAAGCGGACCGGCTGGGGTTCCCCCTGATCTGGTTCCAGGAAGGGAGCTTCGACGACAAGGTCCTGGAACTCCTGGAGAAAACCCGGATCGAGGGGGTCGTCGATGCCTGCATCATGGTGGTGACAAGCTGGGAGGGGCTCCCGGACTGAGTCTTATCCATTTCCCCCTCCCCGAGGAAGGCATGCCATGGCGGGCGCCTTGTTCCTCTCTTCCCCTTCCGCCCAGGGAGACGCGCTCTCCCTCCTGGCGGCCCTGCTGTGGGCCTCCGCGGTGGTCTGCTTCAAGCTCGGGGGGGAGGGGATGCCCGCCTGGCACCAGAATTTTCTCAAGAGTTCCCTTGGGGCCGTCCTCTTCACCCTGACCCTCCTGTTCCTGGGCGAACCCTTTTCCCCCCCCGGGGCGGATGGGACCGCCTGGGCCCTGGTAGTCCTCTCGGGTTTCCTGGGGATGAGCCTGGCGGATACGGCCTATTTCCAGGCCCTCAAGATGCTCGGCGCCACCCTTACTTCCCTGGTGGGCTCCCTGTATAGCCCCTTGATGATCCTTTTCTCGGTTCTCTTCCTGGGCGAGGAACTCACCCTCTCCCTTCTCCTGGGCTCCTTTCTCGTGGTGGCGGGGATCGTGGTGGGGACCTGGGAGCCCTCCCGGGTGGAGGAGGAAGAGGAGGGAAAGACCCGGCGGGAGATCCTGGCCGGCGTAGTCCTGGGGATCACCTTCATCACCCTGGTTGTGGGAAGCATCATCATGATCGGCCGGGTCCTCAAGGCGTATTCGCCCCTCTGGGTGGCCTGGTTGCGGATCTCCGCCGGGGCTATGGGGATCCTGGTCATTCCCTGGGGAAGGGAAGGAGGGGGGATTTCCCGGGCTTTCCTCCCTACCCGCCACACGGGACTGATGGCGGCCGGCGCCGTGCTGGGGACCTGGTTCGGCTACTACGTCTGGCTCAAGGGGCTCCAGCTCATCCCCATGTCCCGGGCCTCGGTGTTGAACGAACTCTCCCTCATCTTCGTCTTCCTCCTGGCCGCCCTCTTCGCGGGGGAGAGGTTCACCCTGCGCAAGGCCCTGGCCGTGGGCCTGGCCTTCAGCGGATCCCTGCTCGTTCTCACGGCCGGTTGAAACCGGTTGAAAGGGGAGCCGCCGCGAAGGCCGGGGGGCTGGGTTTCCGGTCCCTATCGGCCCGCCAACACCGCCGGCCAAGGGTCGTAGATGATTTTCGGCATGCTTCCAGGGCCTTCCTGGCAGGTCCCCCGGGTCCCCGCGCGGAGGCCCGTCCTGAGTTCTTGAGGCAAGGAGGAGGTTGCGCCATGAGGATTGCCCAGGTTTCTCCGCTCTACGAGGCGGTTCCACCCAGGCTCTACGGCGGCACGGAGCGGGTGGTTTCCTTTTTGACGGAAGAACTGGTCCGGCGGGGACACGAGGTCACTCTTTTCGCCAGCGGGGACTCCCGCACTTCGGCCCACCTCGTCCCTTGCGTCCCCAAGGCCTTGCGCCTGGACCCCAAGTCCAAGGACTGGCTCTCGGCCCATATCCTCCAGCTCGAGCAGGTGGTCCGGCGGGCCGGTGAGTTCGACTTCATCCACTTCCACGTGGACACCCTGGCCTTCCCCTTCGCCAGGAGGATCGCCCCCCCCCACCTGTCCACCCTCCACGGCAGGCTGGACCTCCCCGAGCTTGTCCCCCTGTACCGGGAATTCCGGGAGCACCCGGTGGTCTCCATCTCGGACCACCAGCGGACGCCCCTTCCCTTTGCCGGGTGGGTGGGCACCGTCTACCACGGGCTCCCCCGGGACCTCCTTTCTTTCCAGCCCGAAAAAGGCTCCTACCTGGCCTTCCTGGGCCGGATCTCCCCGGAGAAGAGGCCCGACCGGGCCATCGAGATCGCCCGGCGCGCCGGGATCCCCTTGAAGATCGCCGCCAAGGTGGACAAGGCGGACCAGGACTATTACGAGGCCGTGGTCAAACCTCTCCTGGAGGACCCCCTGGTGGAGTTCGTCGGGGAAGTGAACGAGAAGGAGAAGCAGGAATTCCTGGGCAACGCCCTGGCCCTTCTTTTCCCCATTGACTGGCCTGAACCCTTCGGTCTTGTCATGATCGAAGCCATGGCCTGCGGCACGCCGGTGGTGGCCTTCCGCTGCGGGTCGGTTCCGGAAGTCATGGAGGACGGCGTGACGGGCTTTATCGTGGACACCGTGGACCAGGCGGTCCGGGCGGTGGAGCGGGTCCCCGCCCTGGATCGGGCGGCCTGCAGGAAGGTCTTCGAGGAACGTTTTTCCGTGGAGAGAATGGCCCGCGATTACCTCCGGCTCTACGCCAAGGTCGCCAGGTCCGGCGTCCACCTGCCCGCCGCCTGAATAATGAAGAGCGCATGGGCCAGGACCTGATCCATCATGAAGGGCATCTCTATGTAAGGGCCTCCTCCCCCCGACTGGCGGAAAGGACTCTCACCCTCAAGGAGGGGGAGACCTTCTCCGTGGTGGGGGCCCACGGGGACATCATGGGCCTCGGCCTGGGAGAGCAAGGGGTCTACCACAGGGGGACCCGGATGCTCTCCCGCCTGGAGTTGTCTTTCGGGGGAGCCAGGCCGCTCCTCCTCAGTTCCACTGTCCAGGCGGACAACTCCTTCGTGGCCGTGGATCTCACCAACCCGGACCTGGACCTGGAGGATGGGTTTCTTCCCAGGGGGAGCATCCATCTCTTCCGGGCCCAGCTCCTCTACAAGGGGTCCTTCCTGGAGCGGATCCGGATTCGAAGTTTTTCCTCCCGGTCCTTCCGGGTTCCCCTGGAGGTGGGCTTCGACGCCGATTTCGCCGACATCTTCGAAGTCCGGGGGTTGCGGCGCACCAAGTGCGGCCGCAGAGAGAGGCGCTTCTCCGGGGCGGGAGGGGTGGTCTTCGTGTACCACGGCCTGGACGGCGTGAAGCGGGTGACCAGCATCACCTTTTCCCAGGAACCGGTGGAGACCGGTCCGGACCGGGCGGTCTTCGACCTGGCCCTGGCGCCGGGGGAGAGCAGGGATCTCATGATGGAGATCCGCTTCGAGCCCTCCGTGGAGCGGGGGGAGCGCCTCTTTTCGTTCAAGGCCGCCCGGCAGGTCCTGGAGTCGCGCCTCCAAGCCTGGAGGGAGGCCTGTTGCCGCGTGGAGAGCGACAACCCCAAGTTCGACGACTGGATCCGCCGCTCCCAGGCCGACCTCTTCATGCTGATCACCGAAACAGAAGCCGGGCCTTATCCCTACGCGGGGATTCCCTGGTTCGCCACGGTCTTCGGAAGGGACGGGATCCTCACCTCCCTGGAGTTCCTGGCCTTCAACCCGGAGGTCGCCAAGGGAACCCTCTACCTCCTGGCCCGGCTCCAGGCGGAGGAGGACATCCCCCTCCAGGACGCGGAGCCGGGGAAGATCCTCCACGAACTCCGTCCCGGGGAGATGGCCGCCACCGGCGAGGTTCCCTACGCCCGGTATTACGGGAGCGCCGACGCGACCCCGCTGTTCGTCCTTCTCGCGGGACAGTGGCTGGAGAGGACGGCGGACATGGAGGGACTCCGGGATCTCTGGCCCCACGTGGAAAAGGCCCTGGAGTGGATCGAGAGATACGGGGACCTGGACGGCGATGGGTTTGTGGAATACCGCAAGCGGTCTCCCCACGGCCTGGACAACCAGGGCTGGAAGGACTCGGGCGATTCCGTCTCCCATGCCGGGGGAGCCCTGGCGGAGCCGCCCATTGCGCTATGCGAGGTCCAGGGATACGTATACGCCGCCTGGCAGGCGGCCTCCTTTATGGCCGGGGTCCTGGGGAAGGGGGCCGAGGCGGCCGCCTTCCGCCGGAAGGCCGCGGAGCTTCGAAAGAAGGTGGAGAAGGCCTTCTGGTCCCGGGAGCTGGGGTCCTACGCCCTGGCCCTGGACGGGAAGAAACAGCCCTGCCTGGTCCGGGCCTCCAACGCGGGCCACCTTCTTTTCGCCGGCCTGCCCTCGCGCCCCAGGGCCGCGCGGGTCGCGGAGGTCCTCTTTTCCGAGGACATGTTTTCGGGCTGGGGGGTCCGGACCCTGGCGCGGGGGGAGGCCCGGTACAACCCCATGTCCTACCACAACGGCTCGGTCTGGCCCCACGACAACGCCCTGGTGGGGATGGGGCTGGCCCGGTACGGCCGGAAGGACCTGGCGGGGGTGATTCTGGG
>CAYQBW010000206.1:0-5649 GCA_964415725.1 uncultured Planctomycetia bacterium | reverse complement strand
TCCCTCAGGTTGGTCCACCGTTGGTTGGGAGCCACGACGGTGAAGTAGGTGTTCAGGTAGCCGTCGGGCCGGGCGGCCCGGGCGATCCGGTGGGCCGCCCGGTTCACCCTCTTTTTCAGCTCCGGGTCCGGACCGGCCCGCAAGACCCGGCTCGCTCCCTCCACCCACTTGGCCACGTCGGAATCCCAGAAGACGTGGGGTTTCCGTGGTTTGCCGGGGCGCCACTCGAGGTCGAAGGCCGCCAGCCTTCCCGTCTCCTCCAGGCGGCGGTGGATCCAGGGAAGGGTGACCCGCCGGTTGGTCTCGAGCCGGGGGGTCCAGAAGGAGTCTTCGATCCGGACTTCCTCGAGGGGGAGAGGTTCAGGTGAAGCCATGAAAAGCCTCCCGGGAAGCGCACAGGGGGACCGGGAGCTTCCCACCTCTGCGAAAGGGGGGCAAGGGGAAGAAAAATTTGAAACCATGAAATTCAATAACTATAGGAGGACGTTATGGAGAAAATCGATGGTTATGCCTTGCCCGCCTGGGCAGGAGGCGGACTTTGATCCTGGACCAGAAATTCCGGGTTTTCCTGGCCGTGGCCAGGGAGGGCAGTTTCAGCCGGGCCGCCTGGCGGCTCGGGCTCAGCCAGTCCTCGGTGAGCTTCCACGTGGGCGCCCTGGAGAAAGAGCTGGGTCTCAAGCTTTTCAATCGCCGGGGCCGGTTCATCGCCCTCACGGTGGAAGGCCGGGCCCTCCTGGAAGAGGGGGAGAAGCTGGCCCGCCGGGCCGAGCGCCTGGAGGAGCAGTTCTTCCGGGATTCAGCCCTCATCCCCAAGCGACTGAGGCTCGGGAGCGATTCTTTGACCTGCGCCTTCACCCTGCCCCGGGCACTGGCCTGTTTCCGGGAGGCCCACCCGGACCTGGTCTTCTCCTACGAGCACATGGACCCGGATTCCCTGGTGGAGGGCCTTCTCGAGGGAACCCTGGACGTGGCCCTCATGGGACTTCCCCCCAGGCACAGGAAGCTCCTGGTGGAGCCCTGCTTCCAGGACGAGATCGTCCTGGTCTTCCAGGCGGGCCGGGCGGAGCCCGAGATCGCTCCCGGGGAACTGGAGAAGCTCCCCCTTCTCGCGGCCAAGGGGGACCCGGGGCTCGAACTCCTCCTCAGAAGGGGCCTGGAGGAGGCGGGGGCGCCTCTTCGCAAGCTCCGGGTCTTCATGGAGATCGAGGGGCTTGCGGTGGTGAAGAATTTCATCCTCGCCGGCCTGGGCGGGGCTTTCCTGCCGAGGGTCACGGTTCAAAGGGAACTGGACTCGGGTGAGATGGCGGAGACCCGCGTGAGGGGGCTCCGCCTGGAGCGGCGCACCAGCCTCGTCCATTCCAGGGAGGGTTCGCCCGGGGAGGCGGTCTCTTCCTTCCTGGAGTTCGTCCGCGGGGGCGGAGTGGGAAAGGTGATCGAGGAAAGGGCCGGGCGGAACGGAAAGATTCCCAGGAACCGTAAAGGGAGAAAAGCATGAAGAACCTGGTGATTCTCGGGGCCGGAACGGCCGGGACCATCATGGTCAACAAAATGGCAGGCGTCCTGGACCGGGACGAGTGGAACATCACCGTCGTGGACCAGGACGAGAAACACTACTACCAGCCGGGTTTCCTTTTCATTCCCTTCGGGATCTACGGAAGGAAGGACGTGGTGAAGGCGAAGAGGGATTTCATTCCTCCCGGGGTGGAATTCATCCTGGAGGCCGTGACGGCGGTGGACCCCCGCAGGAAGACCGTCCGCCTGGAGGGAGGAAGGGTCCTTCCCTACGACTTCCTGGTGATCGCCACGGGCACGAGGATCCACCCGGAAGAGACGGAAGGCCTCCTGGACGGGGGCGGCTGGCGGAAGGAGATCTTCGATTTCTACACTATCGAGGGGGCCACGGCCCTGGCGAACTTCTTCAAGTACTGGGAAGGGGGCCGGCTCGTCCTGAACATCGTGGAGATGCCCATCAAGTGTCCCGTGGCGCCCCTGGAGTTCGTCTTCCTGGCGGACTGGTGGTTTACCAAGCAGGGGATCAGGGACAAGGTGGAGATCGTCTTCGTCACTCCCCTTTCCGGGGCCTTCACCAAGCCCATCGCCTCCCGCCTGCTTGGGGGGTTCCTGGAGAAGAAGAACATAGAGCTCGTCCCGGACTTCAGCACGGGCCGGGTGGACGCGGGGGCGAAGAAGATCGTCTCCTGGGACGACCGGGAGGTCCCCTACGACTGCCTGGTGACCATCCCCACCAACATGGGGAACCCCGTCCTGACCGAGTCCGGGCTCGGCGACGAGATGAACTACGTCCCGACCGACAAGGAGACGCTTAGGAGCAGGGAGTTCGAGGACATCTTCGCCATCGGAGACTGCACGGACCTGCCCAGTTCCAAGGCCGGGTCGGTGGCCCACTTCGAGGCCGACGTGCTTACCGAAAACCTCCTGGCCGCCATGGACGGCAGGCCCTTGAGGGCCAGGTTCGACGGGCACGCCAACTGCTTCATCGAATCGGGCTTCAACAAGGGACTGCTCATCGACTTCAACTACGACACCGAGCCCCTTCCGGGCAAATTCCCCCTGCCCGGCATCGGGCCCTTTTCCCTCCTGGAGGAGACCAAGATGAACCATTACGGAAAAGTGATGTTCCGCTGGGTCTACTGGAACCTCCTCCTCAAGGGGGCCGAGCTTCCCGTGGAATCCCAGATGCTCATGGCCGGAAAGAGGCGCTGAGATGGAAAGGGAAGGCATGGACGGCGCCGGTCTCGAGTCCCGGCTGAAGGCCATCGAGGAGGACCTGGCCTTCATCAAGGAGGAGATGATCCGGGCCAGGGCCAGGCGGCTGGAGGCCCGCGAACTCAAGGAGGACCTCTCCAGGATCGCCAAGGACGCCTTCGACTCCGCCGTGGTGGAGCTCGAGGAGGTCGCACCCTTCGTGGAGACGGGTGACTTCCTCCACCTGGGGAAGAAGATCCTGCGAAACGTAAGAAACCTTTCCCGGCTCTTCGAGAGGCTCGAGGGGGCCGTGGACTTCTTCGAGGACTTCAAGCCTCTCGGCAAGGAGATCTTCGGAGACGTCCTGGAGAAGCTGGACGAGATGGAGAAGAAGGGATACTTCGTCCTTCTCTCCGGGATCGCGGGGATCCTGGACGAGGCGGCGGCCCAGTTTACGCCGGAAAGGTTGGAGACCCTCGCCGGGGCCCTCCCTGAACTTGCCGCCCTCCTGGAGGAGGCCGCCCGGAGCGGGGCCCTGAAGGACCTGCGGAAGGCCCTGGCCGCCTGGAACGAGGGCCGGAAGGAAAAACCCAGGAGCCTGTTCGGCGTCCTGGCAGGCATCCGGACACCCGCCGTGCGGCGCAGCATGACGGGGTGGCTGAAGGCCTTGGAGGCCATGGGTGGAGAAGACGACAAGGCGTAAATAGAAAGGAGGCGAGATGGCAACGAAGGAGTTGGCCGGAAAGAGCGTGGAATTCGACGACGAGGGTTACATGGTCGATTTCAACCAGTGGGACGAGGAAATCGCCAGGGAACTCGCCCGCGAGGAGGGAATCGAGGAGCTCACGGACCGGCACTTCCAGGTGATCCGCTACATGAGGAGCGAATACGAAAAGAACGGGACCGCCCCGTCCATCCGGAAGCTCACCAAGGGGAGCGGGGTCCCCACCAAGGAACTCTACCAGCTCTTCCCCGGGGGGCCGGCCAAGAAGGCCGCAAGGATCGGGGGAATGCCGAAGCCGAAGGGGTGCGTCTAGGCGCATGGACCGACAGGGAGGTTTCCCATGGGTGAAAAAGGCATCGAGAAGGTTTCCATCATCATTTCCAAGGGCTCCCTGGAAGGAGTCTACCCGGGCCTCATCATGGCCAACGGCGCCCGCATGGAGGGCATCGAGGCCATGGTCTTCTTCACCTTCTTCGGGCTCAACGCCCTCCACAAGAAGAAGATGAACAAGCTCAAGGTGGCCACCGTGGGGAATCCGGCCATGGGAATCCCCACGATCATCGGGGCCATCCCGGGGATGTCGGCCTTCGCCACGATGATGATGAAAAAGGAAATGGAGAAGCTGGACATCCCGCCGGTGGGGGAATTCCTGGAGATGATCCACGACGCGGGCGGGGAGATCTACGGGTGCAAGGCCGCCATGGACATGTTCCACTACAAGCGGGAGGACCTGTGCGACCAGGTGGACGGAATCCTCACGGTGGGGGAATTCTACGAGAAGTCCGCCGGGGCGAGCATCATCTTCACTTGAGGGGGGATGGGGCTTCCCCGGGGGCCCCGATCTCCACAAGGGACTTGAGCCTGCAAAGGGAGTGGTTCCAGATCACGTCGTGCACGAAGCCGGGAAACAGGATCCTGAAAAGGCTCCAGAAGGCCCGGCGCAGGGGGTGGGCGGGCCTGGGAAAGTCGAACCCCACGTAAACCGAGAGCAGGACGAGTTCGGGGCCCGTCTCCCGGAGATCGAAGGCCAGGATGCCCCCCGAGGCGAATCCCCCTTTTACCCTGTAGAAGAATCGCCTTCCCTCCAGGACCTTCTCGAGCACCACCTGGAAGGACATCCACTTGAAGGGAAGGTCGTAGCGGACCGTGCACCCCGGCGTGTTGGGGACTCCTTCCACCCGGCGGATCTTCACGAACCGGGGCCTCAGGAAGAGCCGGTCCGGTTCGCCGAACCGGCCCAGCTGGTGGAGCACCTTGTCCCGGCCGGCGCGGATCTTGATGGAATACATGCTCTCGAAATCCGGCCTTCTTGTCCCCCCCGCTCCGTCCAGGAGGCCCTGGAACATCTTCCGCCTTTCCTCGAAATCCTCCCTGGCCACGCCCGTGGGGTGCCTCCCGAAGCCTTTCCATTTCAAGCCCAGCACGAGTTCGGCTGCGAAGTTCCTCGCCGTGACCAGCACCCCGCCGGTGAAGATCCTCCAGAGGTTTCCGGGGTGGAACATGGCGGCGAGAATGGAACTGTAGGTTCCGTCCCCGCTGGCGGTCCTCCAGAGGATCCCCGCCAGGTTCCGGTCCCTCTCGGGCTTCCCCTTCCTTTCGGTCAGGATGGCCTGGTAGATCACCCGCGAAAGGAGGGGGTTGCGGAAGAAATTGCGGTTTACGAAGAACACCAGCTTTCCGTAGAAAAGGTCCTTCTCCAGGAACCGGAAGACCTTCCCGTAGGCCCGCTTCAAGGACCGGGCGTCGATCCCCGTCCCCAGGACGCAATCGGCCAGGGCCGAACCGGTGAGATAGGCCGAGTAGAGGCCGTCCTTGTAGAGCCTGGATACGGCCAGGTCCCCGATGACGGCGGCCCTGTCCGCGAAGGGGTTTTTCGCGGGACCGATGTTCATGAGGGGGTTGCAGGCGCAGGCGGGCCGCAGGAGCACGTGTCCGGGGATCAGGCGCCTGATCTCCGGCAGTTCGAGAAATCTCCGGACGATGCTTTCGTTCCCCTCCTCTTCCCCTTCGTCCACGGACTTTCCCAGGAGGGCCAGGGTCAGGTATCCGGATTTCGGAATGAGAGAGGCCATCTCGATCCTGAGGTCGGGGGACCCGTACTGGATGAAGTGGAACGTGCCTTCCAGGGAAGCCGTGACGTTTTTCTCCGACTCCAGCTCGCAGATCAGGGTCCTCCGGGCCGGCGGGGGACGGAAGCCGGGGATCAGGCTTTCCAGGAA
>CAYQBW010000205.1:0-5660 GCA_964415725.1 uncultured Planctomycetia bacterium | reverse complement strand
ACGAGGCCGGATCGGAGATCCGGACTCGTGACGTCGGGGGGCCAGTTCCGAAGCAATCACCGAGTTCAGGACTAGACAAGACTTTTGTCGCGCCTGCCTACCAACCGGGGCGGCGGGCGGCGAGGTCGAAGGTGTCTCCCGGGTCGAGGAGGAGGAAGGGTTCGTCCTGGCCGGGCCAGGGCCAGCCTGGGAGGCGGGGATCGAAGAAGGCGGCCTTGCCTTGTCCCAGGACGCGGGCGGTGTTTGCGGAAACCAGGATGGCGGCTCCCGGGTCCAGGCCGATGCCGAGAAGAGAGCGGTTTTTGAGGAGCGCCCGGACCATTCCCTGGACGTCCCGGATTCTTCCCCGCCACGGGTAGAGCGCCGCCGAGGGGAAGAGGGCGGCGCCCCGGTTCCAGCCGAAGGCCTCGCCGGCCATCCCGGCGGCGAGGAATTTCGCCCCTCCCCCGGCGCCGCCGGCCACCCCTCCGTGTTCCAGGAGGCGGAAGAGTTCCAGGTGGAAGAGGGTGTGCCGGTAGACCTCGGCCAGGCGCCAGGCATCCCCCTGGGAGAACCAGACGCCCCGGGCCTCACGAAGGGGGGCGGTGAAACCCGGGGAATTCGCCTGTCTCCGGTCCAGGGTATGCCAGGTGGACACGTGGGCCGCGCCGAGGGACAGGAAGACCGCGACGGCCCGGTTCTTCGCCGGGTCCCTCTGGGAGACGTTTCCCGTGGGGACCACCAGGATGGGAGCCTTTCCGTCTCCCAGGGCGTCCAGGAAGGCTCGGAAGATCTCTTTCCCGGGGCGGGATCCCGCGAGAATAAGCCTGCCCGCCGGGGGCCCCGGCGTCTTCCACGGGGGATAGGGGAAGGGGCCGAATCTTTCGGGCCAGAGGGCGTCCGGTTTCCAGGGAGAGGCCCTATGGACGGTCCGGTTCAGGAGATCGTATTTGTCGCCGGGAAGGAGGTAGAGAAGAGGCTCCCTTCCGCCCCGGGCCAGGCGCTTGGGATCGGCGATGACCACCTTGGTCGGGCCGAAGACCTGGAAACGGTTCCCACGGACCAGGATGAAGGCGTCCTCGTCCAGGCCGATTCCCAGAAGGTCGGGGCGCTTCTTCACGATTCTCGCCAGGCCTCCCACGCGCCGGCGGCGGAGGTAGTGCTGGCCGATGACGCTCTTGCGCAAAAAACCCATGCCCATGGTCCCGGCGGCGTGGCCCCCGTAGAGGTAGGAGCCCATGATGGAGGCTCCCGCCGAGTTGCCGGCGATGATCCCGCCCCGTTCCAGGAGGCGGAAGAGTTCGGTGTGGGTCCGGGTGTGATAGTAGGTCTTGGAGAGGTAGCTCTGGAAACCCCCGGAGATCCAGACGGCCTTGGCGCGGCGCAGGGGTTCGACGAAAGCGGGCGAGTCGGCGACGCGCCTGTCGTAGGTGTGGAGGAGCACGAGGTTGCGGGCCCCCTTCTCCCGGAGGGCCCGGACGGCCATGTGGTTCATGTCGTGGTGTTTCTTTCCATCCGCCGTAGGAATCACCACGATCGGGGCGTTCGGGTCCTTCAGGAGAGAGAGGAAGAATTCGGCTCTTTCCCCGCCCGGGTATCCCCCGCAGATCAGGAGAGCCCCCTTGGGCGGGCCGAGGGTGCTCCATTGGGCCGCAGGGTCGACCCACCCGGTCTGGGCCCCGAGGGACAAGGAAAGAAAAAGGAAAGGGAAGATCCCGGAGAGTCTCATGGGTTTTCTCCAACTGGACTGGTGGCCCGCCAAGGAGAAGAAAAAAAGGGAGCCGAAGGAGCCTATTTCGGGGAAGCCCAGGGGGGAAAGGTTTTCTCCCTTCCTTCCCCTGGGCTACCCTTGGCCCTTCTTTCCCCCGCCGGCGGCGGGAGCGGGCGGGGAATAGTTCGGTCCCCCGGCCGCAGGGACCGGGAGTTTCCCCGGCGGGGGCCCAGAAAGGGCGGTGGATCTTCCATGGAGCATGTTCTCGAACTCGAGGGTGTGACCAAGCGGTTCGGGCCGGTGACGGCCGTGGACCGCTTGTCCTTCCAGGTGCCCCGGGGGTCGGTCTACGGATTCCTCGGACCCAACGGGTCGGGGAAGACCACCACGCTCCGGATGGTGATGAGCATCTTCTATCCCGACGAGGGGAGGCTCCGGGTCCTGGGACGGGAACGGGCCCTGGAGGTGAAGGACCGGATCGGCTACCTCCCCGAGGAGCGGGGCCTCTACAAGAAGATGAAGACCGCCGACCTTTTGGCCTACTTCGGCCGCCTCAAGGGGATGGACCGGCGCCTGGCGAAGACCCGGGCCAGGGACCTCCTGGCGGAATTCGGCCTGGGAGAATGGGCCGACAAGCCCTGCGAGGCCCTTTCCAAGGGCATGGGCCAGAAGGTCCAGCTTCTGGCGGTCCTCATCCACGAACCGGAACTCATGATCCTGGACGAACCCTTCTCCGGCCTGGACCCGGTGAACATGGAATCCATGAGGGGGGCCATCCTCCAGATGAAGCGCGAGGGCCGGACGGTGCTCTTTTCCACCCACGTGATGGCCCAGGCCGAGGAGATCTGCGATTACATCCTGCTGATCGACAAGGGAAGAAAGCTCCTCAACGGGTCCCTCTCGGAGGTGAAGTCCTCGGGCCCCAAGGGGATCCGGCTGGACTACGACGGGGACGGTTCCATCCTGAGAGAGCTTCCCGGCGTCACCCGGATCAACGACGCGGGAAAGTCGGCGGAGATCTTCCTGGAGGAGGGGGCGGACCCCCAGGAGATCCTGGCCCGGCTGGTGGGGCGGATCGTGATCCGCCGTTTCGACCTGAGGGAGCCTTCCCTCCACGAGATCTTCATCCGCGCCGTGGGCGCCGGGGAAGGGAGGGCGGCGGGATGAAACGGGTCTTCCTCGTGGCGCGGAGAGAATTCCTGGAGCACCTTCGGACCAAGACCTTCTGGATCGGAATCTTCTCCTTTCCCGTGATCCTCACCCTGGCCGTCCTGGTGCCGGCCTGGCTGGAAGGAAAGGTCTCGGTCCGCAATTACGCCGTCCTGGACCACTCCCATTGGCTTGCGGCCGCCGTGGAGGAGAAGGCCAGCATCCCCGACCTGGCCAAGGTCTTCTCCGGCCTGAAAGAGGCCTTCCGGAAGGGCGGAAAAGCCCTGGAGATCTATCCTCCCTTCCTTCGTTCCAAGGCCCTGGGGGAGGCCCTGGGAAAGATGGACGAGGGAATGGTGGAGAAGCTGGGGGGAGTCCTCACTCTCCTGGGCCGTCCCGAAGGCGCCAAGTTCCTGGACCAGGCCGGCCTTCCACCGGGCATCGTGGCCCTGGTGGGAAAGGTGCGGGCCGAGATCGGGAAATGGTGGCGTTCCCTTCCCCCCGAAGAGGCCAAGAAAGTGGCTCCCGGCTCGGGAAAGAGCAGGTATCGCCGGATCCCTTTGGCCGAACTGGGCGACCCGGACGAAGCGGGTCTCAGGAAACTGGTGGACCAGGGAAAACTCTTCGCCGCCATCGTCATCGGCCCCGACCCGGTGCATACCTCCAAGGGCTGCAAGTATTACTCCAAGAACCTGGCCGACCTGGACCTGAAGCGGTGGTTCGAGCGGTTCGCCACGGAAGCCGTCCGGGAGAAACGGATCCAGGCCCTGCACCTGAGCCCCGAAAAGGCCGCCTGGCTGGAGGCGCCCCTTCGGATCGAGACCCTCAAGGTCACCGAGGGCGGCGGCGAGGAGAAGGCCTCCCTATCTTCCAGGCTCCACCAGTTCGCCCCGGTGGCCTTCGTCTACATCCTCTGGATTTCGGTCTTCATGATCGCCCAGATGCTGCTCACCAGCACGATCGAGGAGAAGTCGAACCGGGTCATCGAGGTCCTCCTCTCCTCGGTCTCCCCGGTCCAGCTCATGGCGGGGAAGATCATCGGCCCGGCGCTGACGGGGCTCACCATGATTCTTGCCTGGGCGTTTTTCGCCTTCGCCGGCCTCCAGGTGCTTCCCCTCCTGGTGGAGCACGTGCCGGACCTGGGGCTCGGGGCCATCCTCTCCGACCCGGCCTACCTGGCATCCTTCCTGGTCTACTTCCTCCTGGGTTACCTCCTCTACGCCTCCCTCCTGGTGGGGCTCGGGTCCGTGTGCAACAGCCTCAAGGAAGCCCAGAACCTGATGCAGCCCATCATGCTGGTCCTCATTGTGCCCCTTCTCGCCATGATCCCCGTGGTGAAGGACCCCAACGGCGCCCTGGCCCGGGTCCTCTCCTTCATCCCTCCCTTCACTCCCTTCGTGATGATGAACCGCGTGGCCGGCCCGCCCGCGGCGTGGGAATACGCGGCCACCACGGTCCTTTTGGTGATCACCCTGGTGTTCACCGTCTGGGCGGCGGCCAAGGTCTTCCGCGTGGGAATCCTGATGACCGGAAAACCTCCCAAGCTCAGGGAGATCCTCCGCTGGGTGCGGGAGGACCATTCCTGAAAGGAGGGGAAGAAGGGTCCTCCCCGAGGAGGGGCACGAAACGGACCGGGAGCAGCCTGCTCCGGCGGAACTCCCCGTCTTCACGCTCCACCAGGAGGAGGACCTGGGAGGGCCCGCCTCCCACGGGAACGACGAGCCTTCCCCCCGGGGCGAGCTGGTCCTCCAGGGCCCGGGGGACCTCCTCGGGGGCGGCCGCCACCAGGATCGCGTCGAACGGGGCTTCCTCGGGCCACCCCTTCCTTCCGTCGCCGAGCTTCATCCGGACCCTGTCCCGGTAGCCCGCCCGTTCCAGGTTGCGGGCGGCCGTCTCGTAGAGTTCGGGAATGATCTCCACCGTAAAGACCCGGCACCCCATCTCGGCCAGGACCGCCGCCTGGTAGCCCGAGCCCGTTCCCACTTCCAGGACCTTGTCTCCGGGGCGGAGGCGGGCGGCCTGGATCATGTAGGCCACGATGTAGGGCTGGGAGATGGTCTGGCCCCAGCCGATCTCCAGGGGCCGGTCCTCGTAGGCCCGGGCCTCCAGGTAGGAGGGGACGAAGAGGTGGCGCGGAACCCGTTCCATGGCGGCCAGAACGGCCGGGTCGGTTACGTCCCGCATCTGGTCGCGGACCATCATGGTCCGAAGGCGGTCGTAGTCGCGGTAGGGTTCCATCACTCCTTCCCTCCAAGGAGCCGCGCCAGGATCTCCCGGGTCCTGGCTGGGTCGGCCCTGCCCCTGGTGGCCCGCATCACCCGGCCCAGGAGGGCCTCGAGGGCCGTGGTCTTCCCTTTCCGGTAACTTTCTACGGGCCTGGGATTCTCCTGGAGGACCTTCCGGGCGATCTCCTCCAGCATCTTCTCGTCCTCGATTCTTCCCAGGCCCATCTCCGCCATGAGCCCGGCGGGACTCCCCCCTTCTTCCGCGAGTTTCCGGAGGATCTTGCCGGCGCTCTGGGGGGTGAGGGCCTTCCGGGCCACCAGGCCGATCAGCTCCGCCAGGTTTTCCCCGGTGAGGACTCCCTTCCTGAGGAGCCCGGGCATCTCCCCGGCCAGGCGGAATACGGGACCCAGGATCCAGTGGGCGGCCTGGGCGGGATCGGCCCCGGCCCGGACGGTCTCCTCCAAGAGGTCGGCCGCCTCGCGGCGGGCGACCAGGACGGCCGCCTCTCTCGGGGGCAGCCCCAGCTCCTCCTCAAGGCGTTTTCTCCGGGCCTGGGGGGATTCGGGAAGTTCCCCGCGGATCCTCTCCACCAGGG
>CAYQBW010000204.1:1051-5667 GCA_964415725.1 uncultured Planctomycetia bacterium | reverse complement strand
GATGGCCCGCTTGCCCGAGGGGGTGAGGACCTCCTTGTGGACGCTGAATTCGCTCGAGGCGGTGATGGCCACGGAAGAGGAGCCGTCCACGGGGCAGGCGTCGATACACCCGGGGAGTTCGTCCAGGGAGCTTGTGGTCTGGCTGATGAAGATGGTGTCGCCCAGAAGGTAGGAGATGTTTCCGAAGAAGGAATCCACCATGCCGCATTCCACGGTGGCCTTCCCGGTCCAGAACATGGCCTCCAGGACCTCCTCCCTGGTCTGGTAGGGCCCCTCCTTGGGGAGGGGGTGGGCCAGGGCCTTCTCGATGAGGCGGGCGTAGAACTCCTTGCCCTTCAAGAAGGCCTCGCGCTGGGCCGGGGCGACCCTGCCGCGGCGGTGGTCCTCCCTGTAGTCGGAGAAGAACTTGACGAAGCAGGCGAAACAGACCGAGCTGAAGTGGATGAAGGCCTGCTCGGGGCTCACCATGCCGAAGGTGACGATGCCCTTGCCCGGGACGATCACGTTCTTGCGGCGTTTCAGGGCGGCGATGATCCGGTCCGGGTCGAACTTTCGGGTCACGGGAATGTCGTGGAGGAAGGTGCGGGTCTCCGAATCCTCGGGCTGGATGAAGCCCTCTTCGCCCTCCACCTGTGAGGCGAGCCAGTCCAGGATGCTCCTGTAGGGCTCGGCTGGCTGGGCCAGGAGGATGGTGTTGATGTCGAGCCCCTGGACGACCTTCTCCAGGACCGCCTGGTCGGGATCCTGCCGGTTCCAGACCAGGTCCGCGTCGAGCCCGCCCATCAGCGGCGGAGCGTCCTCCGAGCAGAGGCCCTGGGCGATCAGCTTGTCCGTGTATTTCCTTACGAGTCTTTCCACTGGAGTCCCAACTCCCGGCATTTCTCCCTGGTGGGGGCGCCCTTTTCGTCCAGGCCCCGGACCTTGTAGTAGGCCGCCCGGGCACGGAGGAATTCCTCCCTGTCGATGGGCTGGATCTCGATTCCGTCGCCGCTGGTGCCGGGCTCTTTGAAAAACCGCTCGGGCAGGTCGTCGTCCTTTGCGGTGAACCCGTTCCACCAGTTCATCAATCTCTCGTGGTAGTAGAAGCGCTCCCCGGCGTGCATCAGGTCCTGGGCCGTGGCGGGCAGGCCCGTCACCCCCTCGAAGGCCTTGGCGAACTCCTCCAGGGAGGCGGCGAAGAAGAGGAACTTGCAGGCCGTGAGCGAGTCCACGGCGGCGTTGATGTCCTCGCTGATCTTCACGATCCGGGCCTTTCCGGCGAAGGAGAACCGGTCCGTGGCCACGGGCTTGCGGAGGATCTCGTGGGAGATGGGATAGGCCCGGAGGTGACAGCCCCCCCGGGTGGAGACGGCGTACCCGAGAGCCATGCCGTAGGCGCCGCGGGGGTCGTAGGCGGGAAGCTCCTGGCCCTTGACCGTCATGGCGGCCTGGGGCTTGCCCCGGGATTCGGCGAAGCGCCTGGCGCCCTGGGCCAGCTCGGCCCCCTCGCCCCGGGCTAGGCCGATGTCCAAAAGCAGGGCCGGGATCTCCTTTGGGGAGAGTTTTTTCCCCGTCACTTCCTGGTAGCAGGCCAGCACCGCCCCGGCGGAGATGGTGTCCATGCCCGTCTCGTTGCAGACCCGGTTGGCCTCCACGGCGGCCTCGGGGTCCTCGTTCCGAAGAAGGGCCGTGAAGTGGCTCAGGCTCTCGAACTCGGGGAGGGAGCGGCCGTCCTTGGCCACCATCTTGCACCGGATCCTGCAGGCGGCGCAGCCCGATTTCTTGGGGTCGTATTTGTGGTGCAGGCTCCAGGCGTTGACCTTCCGGGCCCCTTCGAACCAGGTGGCCCGGAAATTGTCCGTGGGCATCATCCGCCGGATGTCCATGAGGTCGAAGACCGCCTCGGTGCCGTAGTTGGTGATGCCGAACTCCCCCATGAGGATCGGGGCCGTGGCGGCGAGCCTGTAGATCTGCCGGCTCGCCTCGGCCACGGCCTCGGGGGCGGGGAGGGAGAACTTTCCCGAGCCCTCGACGTGGATGTATTTGAGGTTCTTGTGCCCCATGACCAGGCCCAGGCCGCCCCGGCCGGAGAAGTGGTGGTGGTCGGTGCAGATGGCGGCGAAGCGCACTCCCCGCTCGGCGGCGGGGCCCACGGCCGAGGTGGAACCCTTCTTTTCGGGGAAGGCGGCCAGGACCTTGCCCGTCTCCCAGCCCTGCATCTGGGAGGCGTCGGCGATCTCCACCTGGTCGTCCCGGATCACCAGGCCCGTGAGCCTGGGGGCCTTGCCGGTGATCACGATCCCGTCCCAGCCGGCCCGCTTGAGCTGAAACCCGAACTGCCCTCCGACGGATGTATCACAAACCGTGCCCGTCAAAGGAGATCGGGACGCCACGGTCCAGCGGCCCGCCGTGGGCGAGGGGGTGCCCACCAGGGGCCCCGTGAGAAAGAGGAGGGGCATCTCCGGGTCGTCCCAGGGGAGGGTGATCCGGTCCCTCAGGTAGAAACCGGCCATTCCCTTGCCGCCGATCCAGCGCTCGTAGAACTCCCTCGGGGGCTCTTCCACCCGGGTGGTCCCTGTGGAGAGGTCGAGGTGAAGGATTCTTCCTGTCCAGCCGTGCATGAAGGCGCTTCCTCCTGGGTAGGTCCTGGAGAAAAAAAGCGATGTTCCCAGGAAGGGCCGATCCTGGCACACCTCCCTGGAAGGCGCAAGATTTCAGGGAAACAAGGCTTCCCTGGGAAGAGTTGGAGCGTTAGGTTTTTCTATGCATAACGAGGTCCTTTCCAGCCCTGATCAAGGAGGCCCCCATGACCCAGCGAATCGGCGTGGCTCCCGACCTGGAATCCCAGGTCCGGGCTTTCCTGGAGGAAGAGAAGGCGGACCTGGAGACGGCCCCCCCGGGCGAGGGGGTGCTCCAGGTGGAGAAGGGGGAGCCCAGGCAGGAGTGCGGGCCTTCCACCCTCTATGCCGGCGGCAGGATCCCCTGCGCCCTCGCCCTGGAGACGGCCCGGCGCCTGGGGGTCACCCCCGCCCTGATGGGACGCCTCCTGAACCACCTGGAGATCAAGATCCATCACTGCCAGCTCGGTTGCTTCTGATGGGGTTTCTCTGGGTGGTCTGCGGGGCGGGCCGGGGCGTGGGCAAGACCCGGCTGGCCCGGGCGCTCGTCCGGGTCCTGCCGGGCGCCCTCCACGTAAAGAAGGGCCACCACCCCCCGGCGCCCGGCAAGGAGGGGGTCTACTTCCAGGAAGAAGAGGCCCTCCTGGCCTTCCTGGAGGAGGCATTCCCCCGCCGGCCCCACCTGGTGGTGGAGTGGAACGGCCTGGCGCTCCAGGGTAAGGGGGACCTGGTGATCTACCTGGGCCCCCTGGAGGACACCCTCTTTCCCAGGGAGGACAGGCTGGAGCTGGCCCGCCGGGCCCACATCCGCCTGGAGACAGAGCCCGACCGGCGGGCCTGGAAAAAGGTCCTGGAGGAAAGGCTTCCCGATCCTTCCCTGGTGGACCCGGTGCTCTCCGTCCTGGAAGGCATGTTCCCCCGCAGGGGGCGGAGATTTTCGGTAAAGAGCAAGCTCTGGATCCAGCGGGGCGGGGGGTTCGTCCTGGGCCCGGGTCTGGCGGCGTTGCTGGAGAAAGTGGAGGTCCTGGGCTCCCTGCGGAAGGCGGCCGCCGAAAGGGGGATCTCCTACAGGCACGCCTGGGACCTGGTGCGGAAGGCCGAATCCCACCTGGGGGTGGAATTGTTGAAAAAACAGGCCGGCGGGCCCGGCGGGGGCGGCTCCTCTCTCTCTTCTTTGGGGAGGCGCCTCCTCCGGGCCTACTTCGATGTGAAGGAAGAGGTGGAGGAATACGCCCGGCAGAGAATGGACGCCCTCCTCGGGGGGGCGCCCGCGCCGGAAGCGAAGATGGAAAAGGCCCAAAGAAAGGAGGACGCGCCGTGATACCCCTGGAAGAGGCCCTGGATCTCCTCCAGTCCGCCCTCCGGGGCCTTTCCCTTGGGACGGAGGTCCTTCACCCCGCCCGGGCCCTGGGCCGGGTCCTGGCAAGGGACCAGTTCTCCCTCCTGGACCTGCCGCCCTTCGACAAGTCCGCCATGGACGGCTACGCCCTCCTGGAGGGGGAGGAGGCCCTGGATTTGCGCCTTTCCGGAACGGTCCGGGCCGGCCAGGGGGAGACGCCGGAGCTGAGACCCGGCGAGGCGGTCAAGGTCATGACCGGCGCGCCCGTGCCCCCCGGGACGGGCCGGGTGGTGATGCGGGAGTGGACGGAGGAAGAAGACGGACGGATCCGGATCCTCCGGCCCGGCGGACCCTCCAACATCTGCCGCAAGGGCGAGGACGTCAAAAAGGGCGACCTGGTCCTTCCCGCCGGGACCAGGATCACCCCCGCGGCGGCGGGCAACCTGGTCTCCTGCGGCATCGTGGAGGTGGAGGTCCACCGCCCGCCCCGGGTGGAGATCCTGGCCACGGGCGACGAGGTGGTGGACTCGCCGGGGGAGATCCGGCCCGGGCGGATCATGAACTCCAACGGCCCCATGCTGGCGGCCCTGGCCCGGCGCTGGGGCATGGAGGTGACGGGGGAGGGGATTCTCCGGGATGACCCGGAGGAGACGGAGCGGGGCATCGCCCGGGCCCTGGAG
>CAYQBW010000204.1:0-1041 GCA_964415725.1 uncultured Planctomycetia bacterium | reverse complement strand
GCGGGCGGACTTCGTGGTCCTCTCGGGCGGGGTTTCCCAGGGGGACTTCGATTACGTCCCGGCGGCCCTGGAGAAGCTCGGCGTAAAGATCCTCTTCGACCGGGTGGCGATCAAGCCGGGCAAGCCTATGACCCTGGGCCGCGGGGAGGGGCCCCGACTCCTCTTCGGGCTGCCGGGAAACCCGGTCTCCTCCTTTCTCATGTTCCACCTCTTCGTCCAGGAGGCGGCGGCGAGACTTACGGGGGAGAGGGATTGGTACCGGGATCTGCGCCTTCCCATGGCCCGGCCCTTCCGCAGGAAGAAGAGGGAGAGATTGGAGTTCGTGCCGGCCCGGATTAGGGAGGGAGGGGAGATAGAGCCCCTGGAATACCATGGCTCGGCTCACCTGGCGGCGCTCCGGGAGGCCGAGGGGTTTCTCCTGGTTCCCCGGGGGACGGCCGCCCTGGAGGCGGGGGAGATCGCCACGATTCGGATCCTGGGAGGGTGGAGGCCGTGAAGGACCGCTTCGGAAGATCCATTACCTATCTCCGGGTCTCTGTGACGGACCGGTGCAACCTGGCCTGCCGGTATTGCGCGCCCCCCGGCGGGATCCGCCTCCTTCCAAGGAAAGGGATCCTCTCCTTCGAGGAGATCGAGGAGGTGGTCCGGGAGGCGGTGGGGCTGGGCGTGAGAAAGGTCCGCCTCACGGGCGGGGAACCCCTGGTCCGGCACGGGATCGAGGACCTGGTGAGAAGGATCGCCGCCATAGAGGGCGTGGAGGATTTGGGCCTTACGACCAACGGGATCCTCCTGGCGGAGAAGGCCCGGGCCCTGGCCCGGGCGGGGCTCATGCGGGTCAACGTAAGCCTGGATACCCTGGACCCGGAGCGCTACGCCTGGATCACCCGGGGCGGGGATCTGGGCCGGGTGCTGGAGGGGATCGACGCGGCGGTCGAGGTGGGGCTGACGCCGGTCAAGCTGAACTGCGTGGTGGAGCGCTCCCCCGCCGAGCCCGACGCCCGCTCGGTGGCCCGTTTCGCCGCCGCCAAGGGGCTCCAGGTC
>CAYQBW010000203.1:0-5674 GCA_964415725.1 uncultured Planctomycetia bacterium | reverse complement strand
CCTGTACAAAGGCCGCCCCCCGTAACCGGAAGCTCCGCCCGCGCTCTCCAAAACGCGGATACGCCCACCCGCCTCCGCCCCGTCCACCAGGCCGGCGAACCCTCTTTCCATAATGGCCGAAGCCTCGCCGGATTCCGGGGCAAGCGAAAAGAGCTTCCCTTTCACGGAAAACAGGTATTTCCCTCCGATGCTTCGCGAAACCAATTGCAGATATCCGGGGCCCCTGTAGAAAACTCTTTTTCCAACACCCTGTCCACAGCGAAAGGAAAACCCGACGACCTTGTCCTTACCGTCCTGGGCCCAGAAAAAACCGAAGGAATCACCGAAAGAAACGCCGATTCCTTCCAAGTCGAGCCCAAGGTCACCTCCCCCCACGCCAGGGCTCCATCCCGGAAAGGAAAGGAGGACACAGACCGCGAACCAACAGCAGGATATCTTCATCGCCATTTCCTGCCTCTCGGAGGGTTCCTTGCTGAAGGCCAAGAACAGGGAATCTTTTCTACTTGTCCATCTTTGCCCGGGCAAGTCCCCCCCCCGGTGTCAGGAAAGATGCAGCGCCTATTCGCCACTCTAAAAAGAAGGGGCAGTCCTCCTTGGGCGGGGAAAATGTATAGATTCCGCGGAAGACCCAGTCCTTTGGGGCCTCCTGCGGAAGACCCGAATGGGAAGTTTTCATCCCTCCTTCATCGAATCTTGATCTTTCCGGGCCAGGATTCCACCTCGCACCCATCCCAAAGGAGAAGCAGAAAATGAACAAAACCGCTCTCTGTTTCTCGGCCCTGGCCGCCCTGGCCGCCCTGGCCGCCGGGCCCCCCGTTGCGGCCCAGACCTCCACGGAAAAGAGACTCGAAGCCCTGGAGAAGAAAGTGGAGGCCCTGGAGAAAACCGGCGGCGGAATCGACCTCCGGGCCTACTGGAAACACGGCCTCCATTTCGGCTCGGCCGACGGGAGTTTCAAGCTCAAGCTCGGCGGCAGGATCCAGAACGACTGGGCCTTCGGAAAGGAGGACAGCGACCTGAGAAGGGCCGGCCTGGACTTCACCGACGGGGTGGAGTTCCGCCGGGCCAGGCTCTACGTCGCAGGGCGCATCTACAGGAACCTCCACTTCAAGGCCCAATACGATTTCGCCGGGGGAAACCCCGAATTCAAGGACGTTTGGATCGCCCTCTCGGAAATCCCCTACGCCGGAACCATCAAGGTAGGGCACTACAAGGAGCCCTTCAGCCTGAACGAGCTTACCTCCAGCAAGTACCTGACCTTCATGGAGAGGGGTCTCCCCAACGCCTTCGCCCCCTCGCGCAACACGGGCTTCCAGCTCTCGGACCACCCGAGGCGCCTGGAGAGCCGCTTCACCTGGGCCTTCGGCGTCTTCCGGGACGCCGGATCCTACGGGAACGCGACGAAGGACGATTCCGCCACCCGCTACAACCTGACCGCCCGGGTCACGGGCCTTCCCTGGTACGAGGCAAAGGGCGCCCGGCTCCTCCACGTGGGCCTGGGGTGGAGCTACAGGGACCCGGAGGACAACGCCCTGCGTTACAGGGAGCGTCCCGAATCCCACCTCTCCCCCTACGTGGCCGACACGGGCGTCCTCGGGGACGCCGACTCGGTGAATCTGCTGGGTTTCGAGGCCGCCCTGGTCTACGAGAGTCTCTCCTTCCAGGGCGAATACATGTATGCCATGGTGGACTCCCGCGCCGCCGGCGACCCGGATTTCTCGGGATACTACCTCCAGGGAAGCTGGTTCCTCACCGGCGAGCACAGGCCCTACAAGAGGTCCGCCGGAGTCTTCTCCCGGGTGAAGCCCAGGCGTAATTTCACGGGCGACTTCAGCGAAGGACCCGGCGCCTGGGAGATCGCCCTGCGGCTTTCGGGCCTGGACCTGGCCGACTCGAAGGTGGAAGGCGGGAAGGTGAGGACCCTCTCGGCGGCCCTCAACTGGTACCTCAACCCCAACACCCGGGTGATGCTGGACTACATCCACGCCTGGGCCGACAGAAACGGCGCCACGGCGGCCACGAACTACGACGGCGCCGGGGACATCTTCCAGGTGAGGTTCCAGGTGGACTTCTGATCCGGGCGTTGCCTCTCCCGCCCGGCCGGACCACAATCCGGGTCTCCCGTCCCCGGGAAAGGAAAGCCATGAAAAAGACGGTCCTCATCATCGAAGACGAAGAGGCCATCCGGCAGGTCCTCAGGCACAACCTCGCGCGGGAAGGCTACCGGGTCCTGGAGACCGGCGACGGAGAGAAGGGACTCAAGACGGCCCGGGCCAAGGCGCCGGACCTGATCCTTTTGGATCTCATGCTTCCAGGCCTGGACGGAATCTCCGTATGCAAGGTTCTCAAGGCCGACCCTCTCACGGCATCCATCCCCATCGTGATGCTCACCGCCAAGGGAGACGAGGCCGACGTGGTCCTTGGGCTGGGCGTCGGCGCCGAGGACTACGTGGTGAAGCCCTTCCGGCTGAAGGAACTCCTGGCCCGGATCCAGGCGGTGCTTAGAAGGGGGCCTGCCAGGGAGGAGACTGCCCCAGGGGAGAGGGTGGTCCGGGGCGACCTGGTGGTCGACGCGGCCAGGCACAAAGCCAAAGTGGGAAACAGGGTTCTGGATCTCACGGCCACGGAATTCCGGCTCCTTTACTACCTGGCGGCCCACCCTGGAAGAGTCTTCACCAGGGACATGCTGTTGAGCCGCGTGATCGGCGAGAACGCCGTCGTGGTGGACCGGAACATAGACGTCCATATCCGCTCGGTGCGAAAGAAGCTGGGAGACCACAGGGACCTGATCGAGACGGTCCGCGGGGTGGGCTATCGTTTCAAAGAAGAAGGGGAAGAATGACCCTCTTCCGATCCCCCCTCTTCCGCCGCCTCTACCTGGGCTGGGTCGGAATCCTTTCCCTTACCCTCTTGGTGGTCTACTTCCTCGCCTCCCGGGGCGTGGAAAACCGGGCTCTTACCGCAATTCAGGAATCCCTCCGCGCCAGGGCTCTCCTCCTGGGGGAGATCTCCCTCCCCGCCCTGGAGAGAAGAGAGACGGGGGACCTCCAGGCGAGGGTCACACGCCTGGGCCGAGAGTTGGATACACGGTTTACCGTTATAACATCCGACGGTCTCGTCCTGGCGGATTCCCGAAAGGACCCCGTCCTGATGGAAAACCACGGCTCCAGGCCGGAGGTCCTGGAGGCGAAGAAAAAGGGAGCGGGGATCGCGGTCCGCACAAGCGGGACCCTGGGAGTCCGGATGATGTATCTCGCCCTCACGGTCGAGAAAAACGGAAAAATCCTGGGTTTCGCCCGCGCCTCCCTGCCCTTGACGCTCGTGGACCGAAGGCTGGCCGATTTCAGAGAGGTTTTCTTTCTCCCCGGGCTCCTGGCCGCGGCTCTCGGCATCTTCTTGGGTTTCTTCCTTTTCCGCAAACCAATCCGGTCCCTCCTGGAAGCGGCGGAAGGCGCCGAGGCCCTCGCCTCGGGCGACCTCTCGAGGCGCCTTCCCCACCACGGAAAGGACGAGATCGCCGCCTTGGGCGGGGCTTTCAACCGCATGGCCCGGGCCCTGGAAAAAGAAGTCCTTTCCCTCCGCGAGGAGAGGGAGACCCTGAAGGCCGTCCTGGAAGGAATGGTGGAGGGGGTCCTGGGCGTGGACGGGGAGGGAAACATCCTCTACCTGAACGAATCCGCTTCCCGAATTCTCGGGATCCCCCCCGGGGAGAGCGCTGGGAAACCAGGCTGGGAGCTTCTCGCGGGCCGACCCGAAATCCTCCACGTCCTGGAGAAGGCCGTGAAGGGTAAGAAGCCCCTGGAGGAACGTCTCGCCCTCCCATCCAGGGGGGGAGACCGGATCCTGGAGGTTTTCGCGGCCCCCCTGGAAGCCCCGAAGGGCGAACAACGGGGAGTCCTCCTGGTCCTTCACGACATCACCAGGCTCTCCCGGCTGGAGAAGGTCCGGAAGGATTTCGTCGCCAACGTCTCCCACGAGCTCAAGACGCCCATCACGGCCGTCCAAGGAATCGTGGAGACTCTCCTCCAGGACGGGGAGATGGACCCCGGGCAAAGGGAGGAGTTCCTGGTCTCCGCCATGAACCAGGCCTTGCGCCTCTCCTCGCTCGTGGAGGATCTCCTGGCCCTTTCCAGGCTGGAGTCCGAAGAGGAGGCCCTGGACTTCCGGCGGATCGACCTGGTCGAGCTCTCACGAACCGTATGGAAGACCTTCCTTCCCCTCCTGGAAAAGAAGGGCTTGAAAGGGGAATTCCAGATCCCCCGGGAAGCCCTTCCCGTGGAGGGAGACGCCCGCGCCCTCCAGACCATGACGGCCAACCTCCTGGACAACGCCCTGAAATACACCCCCCCCGGGGGCACGATCCGCCTGCGCCTGGCCCGAAAAGAAAAAGAGGCCGTCATCGAAGTGGAGGACACGGGCCCCGGGATCGAACCGGTCCACCAGAAGAGGGTCTTCGAACGCTTCTACCGGGTGGACAAGGCCCGCTCCCGGAACCTGGGGGGCACGGGCCTTGGGCTCTCCATCGTGAAGCACGCCGCCCGGGCCCACGGGGGAGAGGTGGAACTGGAGAGCACCCCCGGAAAGGGAAGCCTCTTCCGGGTCCTCCTCCCCCTGGCGGAATGAGCCGATTCCCCCTACCCGAAACGGCCGGTGATGTAGTCCTCCGTCTCTTTCCGGCTGGGCTTGGTGAAGAGTTCCCCCGTGGGGCCGAATTCCACGAGCCGGCCCAGGTACATGAAGCCCGTGTAATCGCTGGTCCGGGCGGCCTGCTGCATGTTGTGGGTCACAATAAGGATAGTGTATTCCCCCTTCAACTGCTCCATCAGGGTCTCCACCTTGTCCGTGGCGATCGGGTCCAGGGCCGAGCAGGGCTCGTCCATGAGCAGCACCTCGGGCTCGCCGGCGATGGCCCGGGCGATGCACAGCCTCTGCTGTTGGCCCCCGGAGAGCCTCAGGCCGTTCTCCTTGAGCCTGTCCTTCACCTCCTCCCAGAGACCGGCGCCCCGGAGACTCCTCTCGCAGACCTCGTCCAGGACGCTCTTCCTTCTCTCCCCATCGATCCTCAAGGGGTAGACCACGTTCTCGTAGATGGACATGGGGAAGGGATTGGGTTTCTGGAAGACCATCCCCATCCTCTTGCGGAGGGCGATCACGTCCACGCCCGGCCGGTAGATCTCCTCCCCGTCCAGCTTCATCCCCCCCCTGGTCCGGACCGTCTCGATCAGGTCATTGATGCGGTTCACCGAACGAAGAAGGGTGCTCTTCCCGCAACCCGAGGGGCCGATCAGGGCCGTCACCTTCCCCTTGGGGACGGCCATGTCGATGCCGAAAAGCGCCTGCTTCTCCCCGTACCAGAGGCTGAAGTCCCGGATCTCGAGAACGGCCTTCTCCTCCAGGACCGCCTCGTGGGTCTCCGTTCCGGCTTCCGCCCGGATGCTTACGTTCATCGTCGCTTTGCCCTCAGAATTTTTCCGACACGAATTTTCTTCGAAGCCTGGCCCTCAAGGTTACGGCGAAGAGGTTCAAGAGGGCCACGATCAGGATCAAGAGAAGGGTGGTGGTGAAGACCATGGGCTTGGCCGCCTCGGAATTCTGGCTCTGGAAACCCACGTCGTAGATGTGGAACCCCAGGTGCATGAAACTCCGGTTGAGCCCGAAGGGCGGGGAGGAGGAG
>CAYQBW010000202.1:0-5694 GCA_964415725.1 uncultured Planctomycetia bacterium | reverse complement strand
GGGTAGGGCGGCCCCGCCGGCGGGAAGACCCGCCTCGGCCAGGGCTTCTTCCCAGGAGGATCGGTCCAGCATGGGGGACATTCTGGCCCGGCCGGGAGTAGGGTGTGTGGGAAAACTCCGGAATTCGTCGAGTCTCTCTCAAGTAGGTCTCCGGGAGTGTCGAAAACTTGGATGAACCCAAGGAAGAGCCTTGCAGGCAAGTTGGGAGGCGAAAGGCTCATGAAGGATCCATCGGGAACCAGGACGCGGCCCGAGAAGGCGAAGGACGTCGATTCCCCTCATCCGGTGGAGGAGGTCCCCCCGCGGGCTCCTTCCGTGCCCGAAGGAAAGCGCCCTGTTCTGATCGTGGAGCCCGGCGCGTCCCGGGGGGACTTGCTGGAGAGGAGCCCCCTTTCCGGCAAGAAGCGCAAGGATCCCCTTCTTTGCCCCGAAGTCCTGGCGGCCCGGGCCAAGGCGGAAGCCTTCAAGGGCCTGGGAGAAAAGGTCACCACCCTGGCGGGCGTGATGGAGGGATACCTGGCGGAACTCCGGTCGCGCCTGGAGTCCCCGGGGCTCCCCCGCGGGGAGGCCTCAAGGGCCCTGGACGTCGTGGGATGGCTGGAAGAAGTCCACGGGGACCTGGCGGAACTCGGCGCCCTGGCTTCGGCCGGGATGGCCGAGATCGAACTTTCCTCTCTCATACGGGATGCCGTCAAGCGGGCGCACCCCGGGAACTCCGGGATCAGGTTCCGGATTCCCGGATTGGATGAGCAATGCCCCATCGTCGGGCATCCCCAGTACATGCTCGACGCCCTCACCCTGGCGATCACGATTCTTCTCAACCGGATCCAGGGGCGGGGCGAGATCGTAGTCACCCTCAAGAGAAACCTCCACTACGCGGAGGTCCAGGTCACGGGCATCCCCCTTTCGGGCGTTTCCCAGGGGAGCCTTCCCGGCAAGGAGGAGGTGGCCCGGTTGCGCCACCTGGTCGTGGGGCTCCACGAGGGTTCCCTCTCCTCCGAGACCGGCCCGGGAGGAGAGCCTTTGATTCGCCTGGGATTCCCCCTAAAAAGATTCTGACCGGGGGAAAGCGGGGGAGATCCGCCCGGCCGGGAGGGCCGGGGGATCTTCCGGAAGGACCGCCGAAAGGACCTGTCGATGCGGGTGGTCTTCGTCTACCCGGATGTCTTGGACGCTCCCCAGTGGAAGGGCTATTACTACGAGGGGGTCGCTTCCCTGGGCGCCGTCCTGGAAGAGGCGGGCCACCAGGTGGGGCTGGTTCACCTGACGCGCCGCGAAGACCCGGGCGAAACCTTGAAGAGGGTCGCCGCCCTGGCGGGGGAGGGGCCCGCCTTGGTGGCCTTTTCTTTTTCTTCCATCCAGAAGGCCTACGTGGAACCCCTGGTCCCCCTGGTGCGGGATGAGCTTGGGTTTCCCACCCTGGCCGGCGGGATCCACGCCACCTTGGACCCGGCCGGGACCTTGCGGGAGATGCCCGCCCTGGATTGGGTCTGCCGGGGGGATGGGGAGGAGGTCCTTCCCAGGGTGGCGGACCACCTGGAACGGGGGGAGAGACCGGGCCCCGGGGGAGGTCTCTGGGCCCGGGACCGGGCCACGGGGGAGGTGAAGGCCGGGGGCATGGCCCCCGCGGCGGACCTGGCCCGGATCCCTTTTCCCAAGCGGGACCTCTTCGACCAGGGAGCCATCCAAGGGGCGGAGCAGGGCATCCTCTCGGTCATGAGCTCCCGGGGGTGCCCCTTTCATTGCACCTACTGTTGCAACAAGGCCCTGCGGGACGCCTACAAGGCCGGCGGCCAGGCCTACATCCGCCAGAAGCCCGCGGAACGTTTCGTCCGGGAGCTGGAAGAGGCGGTCCGCGGCTTTCCCGGCGCCGTGGGAGGGTTCTTTTTCGAGGACGACATCTTCGGCGTGGACCTGGGGTGGCTGGAGGAGTTCTCCCGGCTCTACAAGGCCCGCCTGGGCCACGCCTTCGGGTGCAATCTCCGCCCCGAGATGGTGACCCCCCGGAGGGTCCGGCTCCTGGTGGAAACCGGTTGCAAGAGGGTCCACATGGGCCTCGAGTCCGGCGACGAAGGCCTCCGCAAGGAGGTCCTGAAACGGACCGTCTCCAACGCCCTCCTGGAAAGGGCCTTCGGGCTTTTGAAGGAGGCGGGGATCAGCATCCTCACTTACAACCTCCTGGGCCTGCCCGGGGAGGACGCCCGTTCCGTCCTGGAGACGATCAAGCTCAACGCCCGCCTGGCCCCGGACGAAATGCAGCACTCCATCCTCTATCCCTTCATGGGGACGGAGATCTACGAGAAGGCCCGGGCGGAGGGCCTGCTCGCGAAGAGGCGGGTCCTGGACTATTTCCAGGACACCGCCCTGGACCTTCCCGGGCTCACTCGGGCACAAATCCTCTTTTTCCAGGCCCGGTTCCATGGGCTGGTGAAGTGGTATCGCCGCCTGGAGCGGCTTCCCGGCCTGCTGGGGCGCCTCCTGGAGGTCCTGTCGGACCGGGTCCTCCAGTGGAAGTGGGTGGCCGCCCTCTTCTCCCCCCGCCCCAGGTGACTCCCGTCCCGGTTTGAAAGGCCATCCCGCTTTGAGAATCCCGGGGGATCCGCGGGGCCCCTGCGGCTCTTCCTGCCCCGGCAAGGACCGCTTTTTTCCAAGAAAACCCGGCGATTGGGGTGGACGTTACTTCCCATAAACTTACATCTATGGATAATAGTGCCCTGAGGTCTATTTCCAGCCGGAACGTAAGGGTGTGAACCGTTCATGGATTTTTCGCGAAAAGCCGGCCCCAGCGCCCCGTCGGTGGCCGCCAGGTTGCGGGACCTGGCCCGGGAGTTCCGGATCCCCGACCTTGCCGATCTGGCCGCCGAGATCCAGGAAAAGGGCCTGGAGGGCCGCCAGGACGGATTGAGCACCCGGCTCATGGAGGTCTACCGGGACACGGGCAGTCCCCAGGCCTTCGGCCTTCTCTACGAACTCAACAGCCGGCCTTTCTTCATCACCATCCTGGGGAGACTGAGAAGGAACAATTACCGCCTGGACGCCAACGACGTGCTCCAGGAGGTGTTCATCAACATCTACCGCTACCCCTACAAGTTCAAGGCGGACAAGCCCCAGGCCTTCCGGAACTGGGCGGGCATGATCATCAGGAATACGATCCTCCGTTTCCTCAAGGCGGCGTCCCGGGAGAGCCGCTTCGAATTCTCCATGGAGGACCTTCTCGAGCCCGCCGACGAGAACGCCCTTTCCCCCCAGGACCGGCTCATCCGGGGAGAGAGCGCCGAGGCCTGCCACCATGCCTGGCTCCTCTACCTCCAGCTCTACCTGGAGGAATACAACAAGCTGAACGACCGCGAGCGGGAAGCCCTCTACCTGGTCGAGGTGGAAGGCTTCACCTACAAGGAAGTCTCGGCGGAAATGGGGATCAAGGTGGAGAACCTGAAGATGGTCATCTTCCGGGCGCGGAAAAAGATCATGCGGAACATGCAGAGGCGCCTGGAGGGAGCCGCCAGGGCCTCCGCGGAGGTGTTGGGATCATGAAGGCCAGGACGCAAAAAGGCCTGGACCACGACCCTTGCCGTCCCATCCAGGTGGACCTGTCCTGCATGATGGACGGGGAGCTCGGGCCCGCCGCGGTCCGGCGCGTCCTGGTGCACATGGAGGTCTGCCCCAAGTGCCGCGACTTCTTCGCCCAGCTCCGCCGCCAGGTGAAGGCCCACCGGGATCCCTGGGGATTCATGGAGCGGGGACTCGGGCGGAGCCGGGCCGGCTCGCCGCGGAAAAGCGGTGGAAAGGAAAAGCAGCTTCACCTTGCCCAGATCTTCTACGAGTTGGGCAAGGCCTACGTCCTCCTTTCCGTCTCCCCCGGGTTCCGTCGGGAGATCGCCGTGGAGCCCGTTCCCGTGCCCGACCACGGAGACCCCGAGGCGGAATTCCTGGAAAAGGTCCTGGGGGGCGTCACCCGTCGCGGGAGAGAGAACCGGTGGGTCCTGGCCCGGGCCGTTCTGGAAAAGACCCTCGAGAGCGAGGAGAGCAAGGAGGAAAACCTGGTCAAGGGGACCCAGCTCCTGGAAGAGGCCCTGGACATCATGCCCCGGTTCTTCGAGGCCCGCATCTACCTGGGCCATGCCAAGAACCTGGGCGGGGACCTGGAAGGCGCCTGCGACGAATTCCGGAAGGTTCTCAGGGCCTCCAGGAGCCTTCCCATCCGCGGGTTCGCCCTGGAAAACCTGGGCAACGTCTACCTCCAGATGCGGTGCTACGAGGAGGCCGCGCGTTGTTTCCGGCGGGTCGTGCTTGGAGACGTGCTCTCCCGGGACCCGCGCTTTGCCACGTCCTGGTTCAACCTGGGGCTTTCCTACGCCTTTCTCGGGCGTTTCCAGGAGAGCCTGGAGTGTTTCAGGAATCTTTACGAAGGATTCCCGGAAAAGCGTAAAGCCGCGGGGGAGATGCTCGCCGGGCACAAGGGCCTGGGCGAGATCCTCAAAAAGAACCCCGCCTTCGCCGGGGAACTTCGTCGTTCTTTCCCCGAATTCTTTTAGAGCGAGGTGATACCGTGAAGGCAACAGGCAAATGGAGGAGAGGCAGGGCGGGCGCTCGCGGAGCGCTCCTTCTCTCGGCTTTCCTCTGCCTCGTCCTGGGCGGAGCGGCCCTCTTCACCCTGCGCGCCGATCCAGGCTCCAAGGGTGACCTCTCGAACTTCCAGGCTGGGGAAGGAACCCCCACCCGGGGAGAGAGCGGCTGGGTCAACCTGCCTTACCTGGGAGGGCTGACCAGGCTCAAGGCCTCGGAAGGGAAGCTCCTTTTCGAGGGCATGGCCCATCTCTATGCGGAAGGTTTGCTCCCCAAAGGCGATGGGACGGCGGGTGCCTCCTTCGTCCTCGAAGGAACCGACGCCTACCTGGCGCCTTCCCTGGTCTTCTCGGGGTCGCCCGTGGTGACGGTGACGGCCCTTCCCAAGGGGTGGCAGGCCCTCTTCTTCGGGCCCTTCGCCGCTTCCGTGGATCCCCTCCTGGTGAAGCCCACCCGGAACAACCTGGGCTTCTTCTTGCCCTCCTCCCTGGACGGTGCGGTCATGAGGCTTTCCACCCCGGGGCTTCCGAGCCTCTACGGGCTCGTGGACGGACACAACCTTCTCCTCTCCTGGCAGGCCCTGGTGAACCTGGCCCTGGAGGGGAATCACCAGGTCACCTTCGAGGCCTACTCCACCCAGGCCGGGTACTTCAAGGCCGTGATCGATTGCAGCAAGTACACCGGCGCCCTGGTGGTGACCTTCGGAAAGTGATGGTTCCGGGCCCTCCCGGAGACCAAGGAACGTGACCTCCGCCGGGCCGCCCCGAAGGGCGGCCCGGTTTTCTGTACCCGCCCCCGGGAAGAAGCCGAAAGAGGGGAAAGAACTGCGGGTTTCCCCATGGATCGACTTCCCTCTTCAGTCCAGGCGCAGGCCTCACAGGCCCAGGGCGGGATCTCCTCCCAGGATCCGGCCCTGGTGGCCATGGAGTTCCAGGTGGGGGAGCGGGTCTCCGCCACCATCCTGGAACTTCTGGGGGAGGGGAAGGTCCTGGTGGGCCTGAGGGGGATCAAGGTGGAGGCCAGGACCCACCTTCCCCTCCAGGAGGGAAAGACCTACTCCTTCGTGGTCAAGGAAGCGGGGGAGAAGATCCTCCTGGCGCCCGCTTCGAAGGGGAGGATCCTTCCCTC
>CAYQBW010000201.1:0-5695 GCA_964415725.1 uncultured Planctomycetia bacterium | reverse complement strand
GAGGAAAGCTGACTCCTTTATCCGGGGGCCCTCCTCGGGTAGCCTCCCTGGATCCAAAACCCGCCCCGGAACCTCGATTGCGGAGGAATGGAAGTGAACCGAATCGTTGGCGAAGGCCTTACCTACGACGACGTCCTCCTTTTGCCGGGCTGGTCGGAGATGCTTCCCAAGGAGGCCGATACCAGCTCCGTCTTCTCCCGGTCCGTCCCCTTGAACACGCCCATCTCCAGCGCGGCCATGGATACGGTCACCGAGGCCAGGCTCGCCATCGCCCTGGCCCAGGAGGGGGGGATCGGGATCATCCACCGGAACCTTTCGGTGGAGGAGCAGACCCGGGAGGTGGAAAAGGTCAAGCGCTCGGCCAACGGGGTCATCCTGGACCCCATCACCCTGGACCCGGACTCCAAGGCGGGCAAGGCCAAGGATCTCATGCGGGAGCACAAGATCTCGGGCCTTCCCGTGGTGGACAGGGGGGGCAAAGTCGTGGGAATCCTGACCCACCGGGACCTCAGGTTCCTCACCTCCCTGGAGGTTCCCGTCAAGGACGTGATGACCCGGAACCTGGTGACGGCCCCCAAGGGGACCACCCTGGAGGAGGCCCGGGAGATCCTGCACAACCGGAAGGTGGAGAAACTGGTGCTGGTGGACGAAAAGGGCGGGCTGGCGGGGCTGATCACGATCAAGGACATCCAGCTCATGGAGGAATTTCCCCGGGCTGCCCGGGACGAGCGGGGAAGGCTCAGGGTCGGAGCCGCGGTGGGGACCTTCGATTTCGAGAGGGTGGAGGCCCTCCTGGAGAAGGGCGTGGACGTGGTGGTCGTGGATACGGCCCACGGTCATTCGAAGAACGTCGTGGAGACGGTGAAGGAGATCAAGAAGAACTTCCGGACCGACGTGGTGGCCGGCAACGTGGCCACCGCCGAGGGGGCCCGGGCCCTGATCGAGGCGGGCGCCGACGGGGTGAAGGTGGGCGTGGGGCCGGGGTCCATCTGCACCACCCGGGTCGTGGCGGGCGTGGGTGTGCCCCAGTTCACGGCCGTCCTGGAGGCGGTGCACGCCGCCGAGGGATCGGGCGTGCCGGTCATCGCCGACGGCGGCGTCCGCCACTCCGGGGACATCGTGAAGGCCCTGGCCGCCGGCGCGGGCTCGGTCATGATCGGCGGGCTCTTCGCCGGCCTGGAGGAGGCCCCGGGGGAGACCATTCTCTACAAGGGCAGGACCTTCAAGGCTGTTAGAGGGATGGGGTCCGTGGGGGCCATGATCCTCGGCTCCAAGGCCCGGTACGGCCAGGCCGACGTGAGTGAGGCGGAGAAGCTCGTCCCCGAGGGGGTGGAAGGGATGGTGCCCTACAAGGGGAGACTCGCCGACTTCGTCTACCAGCTCGTGGGGGGCCTCAAGGCGGGGATGGGATACCTGGGCGCCCGGAACCTGGAGGAACTCCGCCGGAAGGCCCGGTTCGTCCGGATCTCCAACGCCGGGCTCCGGGAATCCCACCCCCACGACATCACCATCACCAAGGAATCCAGCAACTACAGGGCGGAACTGTCGTGAACAAGAGGCGCGAAGCGGTCCTGGTCGTGGATTTTGGGACCCAGTATTGCCAGCTCATCGCGAGAAGGGTCCGGGAGGAGGGGGTCTACTGCGAGATCACCGTGCCTTCCGGGGTGGAAAAAGACCTGGAGAGGCTCGATCCCTCGGGGATCGTCCTCTCCGGCGGGCCGGCCTCGGTCTACGACCGGGGGGCCCCGGAGATCCCGGCCTCCGTCCTGGAGAGGGGGGTCCCGGTCCTTGGGATCTGCTACGGCATGCAGTGGATGGCCCGGACCCTGGGCGGCGAGGTGGCCCGCGGGGAGCGGGGGGGTGAATACGGTCACACGGAGATCCGGGTGATCCGCCCCGAGGACCCTCTGCTCGCGGGCGTCCCCGAGAGGACCGTCGTCTGGATGAGCCACGGCGACCGGGTGGAGAAACTTCCCCCCGGGTTCCAGGTCCTGGCCTCCTCCGGTCCCTGCCCGGTGGCCGTCATGGGGGACCGGAAACGGCGTTTCTACGGGCTCCAGTTCCACCCGGAAGTGGCCCACACGGCGGAAGGAAAGACGATCCTCCGGAACTTCCTGAGAGGGGTCTGCGGGCTCGTCGAAGAGTGGAGACCCGGGGATTTCGTGGAGGAATCGGTCGCCCGGATCCGGGAGCAGGTGGGCGGGGACGGCGAGGTCCTTCTTGGGCTTTCCGGGGGCGTGGACTCCTCGGTGGCGGCCCTCCTGCTCCAGCGGGCCATCGGCGACCGCCTCCACTGCGTCTTCGTGGACAACGGCCTCCTGCGGAAGGGAGAGGCCCGGTCCGTGGAAGAGACCTTCCGGGGGAGGTTCCAGATGGATCTCCACGTGGTGGACGCGGCGGACCGTTTCCTGGCAAAACTCGCCGGGGTGGTGGACCCCGAGAGGAAGCGGAAGATCATAGGAGGCGAGTTCGTGGAGGTCTTCCGGGAGAAGGCCGGGGAGTTCAGGACCTGCCGCTTCCTGGGCCAGGGGACCCTCTACCCGGACGTGATCGAATCCGTGGCCGCCCACGGGGGCCCCACGGCCACCATCAAGACCCATCACAACGTGGGGGGCCTCCCCGAGGACCTGGAGATGGAACTCGTGGAGCCTCTGCGGGAACTCTTCAAGGACGAGGTCCGGGAGGTGGGGAGGGTGCTGGGCCTTCCCGAGGCCCTGGTGGCGCGCCAGCCCTTCCCAGGGCCGGGGCTCGCCGTCCGGTGCCTGGGCGAGGTGACCCGGGAGCGCCTGGCCGTGCTTCGCGAGGCCGACGCCATCGTCACAGAGGAAATCGAAAAGGCCGGGCTGGCGGGGGGGCTCTGGCAGTATTTCGCCGTCCTCCTGCCCGTCCGCAGCGTGGGCGTCATGGGGGACAGGCGCACCTACGAGGAGGCCCTGGCGGTGCGGGCCGTGGAGAGCGAGGACGCCATGACCGCCGACTGGGCCTACCTTCCCAGGGACGTGCTGCGGCGGATTTCCAACCGGATCATCAACGAAGTCCAGGGCGTGAACCGGGTAGTCCTGGACATCTCCAGCAAGCCCCCCAGCACCATCGAGTGGGAGTAGGGCCTTCCGAGATGGCCGAGAGCTTCCGGGTCAGCGCGTTGATTCCCGCCTGGAACGCGGAGAAATCCATCGGGAAGGTCATCGAGGGGATCGGGAAGCAGGAACCGGCCGTATTGGAGGTTCTGGTCGCCCTGGACGGGTGCACCGACGGGACCGGGGAGGTCGCGAAGAAGGCCGGCGCCCGGGTGCTGGACCTGGGGGGGCACAAGGGAATCTGCGCCGCCAGGAACACTCTGGCCAAAGAGGCGAAGGGGGACGTTCTCTGGTACGTGGACAGCGACTCCATCCCGGCTGAAAGATGCCTGGAGAACCTGCTCCAGGCCCTGGGAGAACACCCGGAGGCAGGCCTGGTCCACGGCTCCAACGTTCTCCCCCCCGGATGGGACGACCTCTCCAACACGGCCTACGCAATCCTCGGGCGGCACCACTTCCTTCGGACCACGAATGCCAGGTACACGAGCCACGTGACCACGGCCAACTGCCTGGTGAGGCCCGGCCTCCTGGAGAAGGCCGGTTGGTTCCAGCATTTCCGGTGCGGTGAGAAGGTCTTCGACTTCTACGAGGACCTTGACCTCTCTTTTCGGGTCCGGAAGCTCGGCAAGAAGTGCTGGTTCGAGCCCGGCGCCGTGACCTGGCACGAGAATCCCAGGAAGAACCTGGGCGCCTTTCTCCGCCACCGGGTGAAATGCGGGATCTGCTCCACCCTGGTCCGGCGCAAGCACCCCGACCTGGCCTCCTTCGGAAAGCTCTACGGCGGAAATCCCCTTCTCCTCTACGCCCTGGCCCCGGCGGCGGCACTCTACTCCGCACTCAAGGCCCTGGCCGTGCACCTCAAATACGCCGAACTCCCCCGCTCCCGCGTCCTCCTGGCCGCCCCCCTGGTCCTCCTGGGCCAGGCCTGGTATGCCAAGGGCCTCCTCCAGGGCGCCCGCCTGGCCGCCCGGGGGACCTGCCGGATCGAAACCCCGGGAATTCACCTCTCCGATCTCCCATGAAAAGCCCAGGTCAGGCCTCCTTTCAGGAAACAGAAAAGCTTGAAATCCCTTTCGGACCCCGGGTCCGATCTCCGCCCGGGGGCCAGGGTCCGGGATGCAGGTGGAAAACATGGTCCACTCCTTTTCAAGGATTCCCGGATGAGGTAGACAGTAATGGAAAATCTTTCCCCTGGAAGAAAGGAGCCTGGAAAGATGAAAGCCTGTCTCTTGTTTTTCATGGTGATTCCGCTCTCCGGGAGAAATCTCCGGTCCCTTCCTGCGCGGGGCCCGCAGTCCCCTCCGGCCGCGGCCGCTTCTCATCGTGAGAACTGTGAATTTTTCCAGGCCTTATCGGAAAACGGGAGGTATCTGGCATTAACGTCATATTACTATTATAAGGTAAAAGGTTGCCCCCACGTGGTCGTCTGGGACACGGAGGAGAGAAAAAGGCTGGTTGTGGTCAAGGGGAAGGACCACACGATTGGAATGCAGGTCTACAGGGTTTTCGACGACGGGAAGGCGCTGGTATCGGACGGGCCGAGGGTATTCCTTTTCGACGCGAAACGAAAAAAGACATTGTGGTCCCTTCAACAATCAAGACGGTTATTATGGGCGGACATATCGGATGATGGGAAGGTTCTTGCCACTTCCTCCTTCTGGGAGCATCCCATCAAGTGGTTCCATCTCGTCAAGTTCTGGAAGGTCGACAAGGCACGGAAGGTTTCGCTCTTGTCCAACATGAGAATGGCCACATACGGGGTCTTGAAAGTAAAGTTTTTCACGGTAAAGGGAAAACTGAGGACTCTTGTTTGCGAAGGCACTGGCACCAGGTGTTGGGTTGTCGATCCACAGACAGGCTCGGTGATCAAGAAAATTCAAATGCCCACAGACTGGAATCCCATGTATGGTCTCGCCCTACTGCCGTCGGGGGAGGGAGCGCTCTTTTCCCAGTATGGAGAAGACGGGAAAGGGGTGTGCTTCGTCGATTTCGAGAAGGGCACGAAAAGGGCGCTTGTGGGCCACCCCGGGATTGCGACGGACTGCTGTATCCTCAGGGTGAATGAGAAAAGCTATTTTGTGACCGCCGACGAAAAAGGCTTCGTCTGTGCCTGGGAGGGGAAAAGTTTCTTGCCGAAGTTGTGGCTCCAAGAGAAAAGGGAAGAAAGGAAATGGGAGATAAGGAATGTACATCTGAATGTGGTTCATGAGAATGGCCGGAGGTATTTGGTCGTCGCCACCGATTGGACTGTGGAGGATCCAAGAAACTCCGCCACCATAGATTCCTCTGTTGAATTGTCATGGTGGGATTTGGAAAAGAAAGAGTGTGTCCGAAGGGCGCGGGTCGGTCCTGATTGGAACGAAATGCCTCCCACCGGGAAGATGAAACCCGCCGGGAGCATGCCGGGTTTTTCTTCTTTTCCTGTAAAGGAAGGAAAATAGACCCCGTTTTTCTCGGATCTGGTTTTTGAATCGATCTTAGCCGGTGGAGGGGAAATGGGTAAGACGTTGACCGTTCTTTGTGGTTTGGCCGCGGCCTCCCTTTTTCTTTCCGGGAATGGGAAAAAGGCCGGGAGCCTTCGAGTCGAGAAGGTTCTCGGCAGGGGCGGGCCCGGGAGG